>CALGIA010000365.1 GCA_937916005.1 uncultured Rhodospirillaceae bacterium | reverse complement strand
TTACCGGCATGTCGACCCTGTCGGCGGGATCTCTGATAGCCGTGCTGTCGATTATCGCCGGCGGCGTCTACGGCATGAAATATTTAGAGGAAGGCAGTCTCGGCGGCGCGCTCGGCGCATTATTCCAGCGCGACTGAGCGTATTTTCTTAGAAAAGTGCGGCGCCGGCCCGCTTAAACACAAGCTTCAAGCGCAGCCGTCGAACCCGTCGGCTGCCATCTTGGCCTCATAGGGCGCGGCCACGTCGGTCCCGGCGACCAGAGTCGGTTTCACCTCGTCCCAATTGTCGGGCGTGACCACCACCAGCCAGCCCTGGACGTAGGGATCGTCATTGCCGATGTCCGGCTTGGCGACGATGGCGTCGTTGATTTCCTTGATCTCGCCGGAAACCGCCGACTTGGCTGGCCCGACCCATTTGCCGGATTCAATGGTGGCGCAGGACTTGCCGGCGCTCACGGAGCGCCCGGCCTTTTTGGGCGTCACCGCCACCAGCTTACCCGCCATGGCGGTGGCGACCACGGTCATGCCGATGCGGATCGAACCGTCCGGCAATTCCAGGAACCAGATGTGGTTTTCCACGTCGTACAGCAAATCGTCGGGCAGGTTGCAGCCCCGAACCAATGGCATGGAAGGCCTCCGTTAAAGTGCGTCTATCCTGATCACGCCGATTGAGCGTGATGCGGCCGGGAGGAACAACAGAATTCGCCGAGTTCGGACTGTTCCATCTTGCCGCTCACAAACAAGTATAGATGCAAAGCCACCATCGCCGCCAGTCGCAACCGCCGTGGGGTTTCCGGATGGTCCGGCTCAAGGGCGATCAGATTGTGGTGATACACCAGCTCGCGGCAGGTCTCGCGGCAGGCGTTGAAGGACGGCTCGCCCCGGGCGCCCTGGCGGTGCAGCGCCAACAGACGAAACCCCTCGCGGCGCTCATCCGTGGGCGCATCGCCGCGCGCGGCAATCCAGTGTTCGAGCACTTCCTCACCCAGATCGAGAAGTTCGGACGCCGTCGCATTGGGCGCGTCGCGCAAAAATTCCATGCGGACGCCGATTTCGCCGATTGCTCTCATGCCAGCCCCTTTTCCTTCAGCAACGCCCGGGAATCCGAAACGTTCTCGTGAATGCCGAGCTTGCGGGGCCGGATGCCCAGCGCGAGCCCGAGAAGCTGCGTGAAATACAGCATCTTCACCCCGGTTTTGCGTCCATAGCGGGTTTCGGCGCGGATCTGGTGCATTTCCAGCCCGGAATGGCAGGTCGGGCATTCGGTCGCGATCACATCCGCGCCGCAGGCTTCGGCCGCTTCCAGCAGGTTGAGCACCAGCTTGGTGGACGTATCGCAATCGGACAGGGTATGAGCCCCGCCACAGCACGCGGTCTTCAGCGGGTAATCCACGATCTCCGCCCCGGCGGCGCGCAGCAGATCGTCCATGAAATGAGGCTCGTAGGTGGATTCACTGTTCGGCCCCTGGTCCTTTTCGGGAAAGATATGGCGCGGGCGGGTATACATGCAGCCGTAGTAATTGGCGATTTTCAGTCCGCTGAGCGTATTCTTCACGCGCTCGCGGATGCCATCCTCACCGATCGCCTCGCGGATCCAGTCGAGCGCGTGAATGGTCTCGATGTCGCCCGCCTTGTAGGTCTCATGCCCCGCCTTTTCGGACAGGCGCTCGACCACCGCGACAGTGGCGGGATCTTCCGCAAGGTCGTGTTCGGCCTTCTTAAGATTATGATAGCAGCCGTTGCACGGCGCCATCACCGTATCGAACCCCATTTCGGATGCGGCGATGCTCATCACGCGCGATGAAAGATAAGTCTGCAGCTTGGGATCGATGTTCTTGACCTCCATCGCGCCACAGCAGTTCCAGTTCTCAACCTCGACCAGATCAAGCCCAAGTTCCTTGCCGAGGGCCTTGGTCGAACGGTCGTAGGCGTGGCCCGACCCCTCCAGCGCGCAACCCGGATAATAGGCGACCCTGCGATATTTGCCGTCCGCTTCACTCACTGTTCACTCTCCTGTTCAGCAATACCCGGTTCATCAAGACCCAGCGCCTTTCGGTCCGCCATCTTGCGCTCGGCCACATATTCTTCGATCGCTTCGCGCGCCGGCCCCCAGCCCCTGGTGCGCGGCCGGAAAATATTGGCGAGCCCCATGGTCATCAGTAGCTTGACCGGCAGACCCCGTATCAGCCGCTTGACCAACTCGACCAGCCAATCCTGCATCAAATTCTGGCCGGTGCGTTTGAAGAATCCCCGGATGATGCGGCCTTCCTCGATCCGGCCGGTTTCGAACACCTGGCCGGAGAACTCCTCATCGAACTGCATGGAGGGCGATGTGGGCGTGTGACCCTTGAGCTCCAGCCAGTGGGACATCGCCTTCATGACGCCTTCCGGATTCACATCGCGCGGGCAGGAATAGGTGCATTTGTTGCACGACACGCACTGCCAGATCCTGTCCTTGTCGCGCAGCAGCTCGTCTTCCATGCCGAGGCGCGCGAGATAGATCCAGTAGCGCGGGTTGAACTCGGGATCGAGCGCGTTGACCGTACATGAATTGGTGCATGAGCCGCACTGCCAGCAGCGGTGGATAAATTCGCCGCCGGGCAGCGCCGCGATTTCTTCTTCGGTATCCTCGTTGTAATCGGTGACGACCCGCGGCTTGATAAATGTGCTCCAATGGCCGGAAACATCGATTCCGTCGATCTCCAGATTCTCATGGGAGATAATGTTTTCCGGACGGATCAGCGATTTTTCATGGATCGGCATCAGGAGGCCTCCGCTTCGGCGGCAAATTTGACACGGCTGCGTCCGGTCTTTGGATCGACCCCGTCGAGCCCGAGCATGTGACGGATGTATTCCATGGAATCCATCTCGGAAACGAAATCGGTCCGAAGGAAAGCGCCGCCCTGTTCACAGATATACTCGGCGTAAACCTGGGCGCACAGCAAATCGACATAGTGCAGCACGTCGCGGAACACGCCGTTCCCGGCCAGAAACCCCGCCAGTTCCTCGCGCAGCGCCAGGAAGGTCTCGAAAGTGTCTGGCGTCTCGATGGTCATGTGATCGACATTGTCGCCATGCCAGATTTCCCGCAGCACACCGGTATTGGCGTTGCGGTCCCAGACCCAACGGGTCATCAAGGGGTATTGCTCGGGCCAGGTGAAATGCAGTAATTCGGCGGCAAGATCGCGGACCCAGCGGTGTTTGGAATCGTTGGGGAACGCGGCGCAAAATGCGGCAATCCGACCATCGACTGTCGAAGCATCTCCGGCATTGCCGGCGCCGTCGAGCAGGGTCATGATCCGGGCCTGTAATTCGGGGAACCCATCAGCGGAGAGAAAACCGCCCATATGACGCCGGACCGGGGTGATGAACGCGCAGATTTCGGCGAAATGGTCCCGGTCGAGCCCTGCCCCCCCATCGACACCGAACGCCTCGCGGAAAGTCGCGGTCTTCAGTTCGAGAGGCACGGTGAACCGTTCGATCCCGCCCAGCCCCTCGCTGTCGCCAAGCAGGGTCTCAAACGCGAGAGTCAGCCGCGGGCCGCTGAGATCGAGGACAGGCCGCGCATCCACCGGCCTACTCCGCCGCAGCCTGGCTGAGAATCGACAGTACCGCCATTGCCGCCGCCTGACCCTGAGCGATTGAATCGTCGATGGTCTCCGGGCCCGTGGCCGCGCCGGCGACGAACACGCCGGGCCGTGATGTGCCGGCCATGGAATCGTAAGTGCTGGCGCGCTTCAGGAATTGATGACCCTCAAGCTCTACGTCGAACACCGACGACAGCAACAGATTATCGACGTTGGGATCCATGCCGATGGCGTGAACCACCAAATCGAACGGGATGCTGATCGGCCGTTTGACCAGCGTGTCCTCGCCCTTGACGATCAGGCGCTCGCCGTCGGAGGTCACCTTGGCAATGCGGGACTTGATGTATTTGATCTTGAATTCTTCCTGGCTGCGCCAGTAGTAGAGGTCTTCGTAAAGCCCGAAGGTTCGGATATCCATGTAGTAGATGTAGACATGGGTGTCCGGCAGTTCCTCGCGGATTTCCATGCCGAGATTGGACGAGACGGTGCAGCACACCTTGGAGCACCATTCGCGGCCGATCTGGCGGTCGCGCGAGCCGACGCAGAGCAGGATCGCGACCCGTTTCGGCTTGCGCCCATCGGATGGGCAGCGCACGCCGTTTCCCGATGAAATCATCTGTTCGACCTGGGTGGTGGTGACCACATCCTGAAACGTGCCGAAGCCCCATTCCGGCTTGTTGACCGGATCGAAATGGGTGAAACCGGTGCACAGCACGGCGGCGCCGGCGTCGATCTTGCTCTCGTCCGACAAAATTGCAGAGAAAGCGCCCGGCGTTCCGTCGAAGGCCTTGACCGTGGTGTTGAGCCGGACATCGACCAGTCCGTTGCCCTCGACCCGGCCGACCATGCCGCCGATGGCGTCCTTGGCCCATTCGCCCGATGGCACCAGCTTGGCATAGCCGGACAGGATCGGCGCGCCGCCGAGCCGGTCTTCCTTTTCAATCAGCGTGACATTCCGGCCGACCGACGCCAGCGCATGGGCCGCCGCAAGCCCGGCCGGACCGCCACCGATAACAAGAACGGGTTTGGACACGAATACGGCTCCTATTCTGCTGCAATCTTATGGAAACCGGGGCCGGACGTGATCATCAGCCGCGGATCGTAGAGATTCTCGCCGTTGCCGGCCTCGACTTCCTTGAGATAGTCCTCGAACCCGGCCTTCGCCTTTTCCCAATCGATCCCCATCTTGACCATCAATTTCTCGACCGGAGAAGCGTGCCAGTGGAGCTGGCAGATCTTGTAGGGATCCGCGCCACAGGCAAGCGCCGCGAACTGGCAATCGGCCATGACCGCGAGCTCGACATTCTTGTCGACCGCCTGGCCGATCCACTGGTTCTTGTCGAGGGTGGTGATGCAGCCGGTGTCGTGGCCGATCATCACGTCGGACCGGGCTTCCTCGACCGCCACCTTGATCTTGCGGTCGATGGCGAAGGAGCGCGTGAACTCGCGCTCCGAGATGATGTGACGAAAGCCGAAGCCGCAGCAATCATACCAGGTGGAATAGTCGATCACCTGAGCGCCCATCGCGTCCAGCAACCCGGTCGACACCGCCACCCTATTGCCTTGCAGCACGTCATCATCATAGAGCGCGTCCTCGGGGATCATCTTGTAGACGTGGCAGGCCGGGTGGACGGTGGCGCGGATATTGGAAACGTCGATCTCCTGAATGCCGTGAATTTTGCTCCGCATGACATGCAGCCATTCGGAATAATGTACGATCTCCTCGGGAATCAGCAGTTTGCCGTCGACCAGCCGGCCGAGCTTGCCGAGCACCTTCTTGACGCGATCGCGCAACTCTGCCGACTGCAGCAGGAACATGCGGACTTCCTTGTAGTTCCCGAACGAAGTGCCGCAATGGACAAGCGGAAAATAATGGCCGTCGTCGAAGCCCTGCGCCCGCCCGGAGACATAAGCCTGATGAAAATTGCGCAGGAACACGCAGGCGAGACTTTCGATATTGCCGATTCCGGAGCCGTGATAGTTCCATGCCGAGCATGATGTCTGGTCGGTCTCATCGAGATAGCTGATGTTGAGCCGGTTCATCAGCCACAGCAGCGACGTGGGATAGCCCGGTATGTTGCCGCACTGGCCGCAGGATTTGTGGTGCCAGAGCTGGGTCGTGGGAATGCGTTTTTCCCAGCCGAACAGGGTCCGGGCTGTATGGGGCGCATGTTGATCGCCGATGCGATGGACGGCGATCTCACCGTCCTTTTCCAGCTCCCACATCAGGTCGCGCACGTCCTCGACCTTTTCCTTGCCGGTCATCATGGAGCGCCGGTCGACCCGGGCTTCAACCCAGGCCGTCGCGGCCTGCTTTTCCACTTCGCTGAGATCGGCGTCACGCCAGTCGGCGCCGTGGCCGGTGAAACGTGTTCCCTGAGTCAATGTATCCATTAAACTTCCTCTATCCTGCGTCGCACGATCAATCGTCGTCGTCGTCCTGTTCGTCGAGCCAGTCTTCGTAGTCTTCCCGCTTCTCTTCCATGATGTCGCTAATCACGTCGAACAGGTTTTCGTCGATTGTCTGCAACTGGTCGAGCACACCGGTCATTTCCCAAATCGTATAAAGCTCGACCGAGGTCTTGAGATTGACCTCCCACGCTGTCGCCGTGGTGTTCAGCGTCGGCATGGGAATTGCCGCGCGCAACGCCTTCAGCGGCGCGTCGACCTTGGAGATATTGGGTCCCCAGTCTGGGAAATGCTCGGCGCTGATCATGTCGGGCGCGAGTTGGTTGCCGGTCGAAATCAGCTTGAGCATGACCCGGGTGAACGGGCGCAGCACGTCCTTGGCCGACTGCATGCCCTGCTTGATCGCCGACTCGCGCATGAGCATTACCAGCCCGCCGGGCGAGTTGCCGAACGGACAGCGCGCGGCGCAGGTATAGCATTGTGCGCAGGCCCAGATTTTTTCCTGCATGGCGTCGTAGATGCCTTCCAGGTTCTCGGTCCACAACAGCTGGACGATTTCGCGCGGGCTGAAATCGTAATAATGGGCCGCCGGGCAGGTCGCGGTGCAGATGCCGCAATTGAGGCAACCGTTCAGTTCGTGGTCGTAGCGGATATCGGACTGGATATCGTCAAAGATTTCCTGCAGCGCGTCATAATCGACCGGCGGCGTGTCCGAAACCGGATCGCCGATATGTTTCTGTACTCGGGTGCCCGTGCTGTGCATCGCTTAGTAGGTCAGCACTTTGCAGTCGCCTTCCATGACCTCTTCAATGACATGGGCGCCGCCGACGATGCCTTCGCATTCGGGGATCAAATCGTCCACGGTCATATCAAACAGGTCGAGATTGGGCGAGCAGCAGAAGAATTTTACACCGGCCTCGTGGGCATCCTTGATGAAGTCGTAAACCGATTTGGGCGACCCTTCCTTGACCACGAGATTCTCGGCGACGCCTTTTTTCATCAGCTTGCCGGCTGTAGCGGTGCACACGACCTCGACCTCGTAGTCCATCGCCGCGGCCACCGTGGCCTGGAAGATCGGCGCACCCAACTCCTCGCCGTTGCGGGGATCCGTATTTACCAAAATAATCAATAACTTATCCGCCATGGCCTCACTCTGATTGGGTTTTGCACGTCGGTGGCGGGGTTACCGCCGCCTCCTGATACATGTGTTATCCGCGCGCTCTTAGGTCAAATCGACGCTACCCAATTATTACATATTAGGCAATATGAATGTGATAAGAGAGCGTATTACTTGGGGTCTGGGACTGTCGCGGGGCGCATCATCCCGGTGACTCCTATAAGACCGGTCATGATCCGCACCAGCGCATCCTCGATGTCGGGCTGGGCGGCGCGCAACGCCTCAAGCGCGGGAAGCGGGTCCTCCGGCGCATCTTCGAATTCCATCAGCAGATCTTCCACCATGGCGGCCTTGGCGCCCGGATGACCGGTGAAACCGAGGCAGTTGACACCGATCTGAAACACCGCCGGATGTCCCGCTTCATCGACGGCGAGGATAGAGGCATCGTCTGGCGGCACTGGGCGGTCGCGCATATAGACCGCGAGGGGGAAGGTTTCGGGCAGAAACCCGTTGAGTGCGTCGTCGGTGACGCGGCGCGCCGCGCCGACTTCGAAAATCAGCGGCGTTTTTTCGGACCGCCCACCGGCGGCGAGCGCCAATATCTGCGCACCGAGCCCAATTCCCACCACGGGGATGCGGCGTTCCAGGCACAGCCAGACCAGCCGCAATTCCTCCTGCAGGGTCGGCAGGTCGCGTCCGCCGGCGGTCCCCCAAGGCCCGCCGCCAAGCAGGATCAACCCGTCGGTGAACTCGACCGTGGCAGGTAATGCACCACCGGCGACAAAGGGGCGGAAATAGGTGAAGCGGATGCCGCGCCCCTCCAGATGGTCCTCAATGCGGCCAAGGAATTCGCTCTCGGTGTGCTGGAGCACATAAACCGATTTCACCGGGACGCCAGCGCCGCCTCAAGCGCGGCAATGAAATCCGCCGGTGCGACGGTCAACAGATCGACGGGGGCATTCTTGAAAAAATTCGATACCACATCCTTGATCTCATCGATCTGCACGCCACGCAAGGCGGCCTCCAAATCAAACACGATGCGCGGCGGGGTAACAAAGAAATCCCCGGTGATCAGCGCCTCGCGGACCCGATCCAACTGAGGCCCCTCCAGACGGACAAAGGCGGTGATGGTTCCGCCGGGACCGGTATGGCCGCCCGACAGAACATTTTCGCCGACGCCGGGATCGTCGATCTCGGCGACGAATTCATCGGTCCCTATTTCGTCGTCATAGGCCTGGCGGGCCAGGATTTCCTCCGTCTCGGTAATTTCGCCTAGTTTCGGTTCAATCCCGAGCCCGTCCCTGAATCCGGCGAGCATGGCGTCCTGAATTTCATCAAGCCCGGGCAGCGCATCGCCGAGCAATTCGCGCAGGGTCACCACCCGCTGCGCGGCCGAATCGAGATCGCGCTTGACCAATTTTTCCACCGGCACCTTGAGGGCGGCCACCATATCGGCCGGGTCCATGTCGATCAACAGCGTGCCCTGATAGAACAGCGTATCGCCGTCAAAAAAGCCGCCGGTGCCGCACAGTTTTCGCCCGTCGACCTCGATGTCGTTGCGCGGACGAAATTGCGCATCGATTCCGAGCCGGCTGATCCCGGACGCCGCCGCCTCGCAGATCGCCCTGGTCAGATCGGCGAGGCTGGAAATGCCGAGAGACGCACGGGCGAACACCAACTCCCACCCAAGCTGGCCCTCATCGAAATAAATCGCGCCGCCGCCGGTGATGCGCCGAACCACGCCGATATGATGTTCACGGCAGTGATCGAGACGAACTTCACGGCTCAGCGCCTGATGCCGGCCGATCAGCGCGGTCGGAGGAAACCGCAGGAAACGTATGGTATCCGGAATGTCGCCCGCCTTGTGGGCCTCGATCATTGCTTGGTCGAAGGCGATATTGGCGCGGCCGTCGCGCAGGCCTGTATCTATCACGCGGAATTGAGGCGCCATGGTCAACTTCCTTTCGGCACGCCGATCTGCTTGCGGATCCGGCGCAGATCGCCGCCATTGGGCTGAAACGGATAGCTGGCGATATCGCTCGGCGGCGAATCGCCGTAGGGCCGGTCGCAGGCCGAGATATCGTCCTGAAACTTACCGGGACAGCCGGACGTACGGAAGGCGATCCCGCTGTCGATGATCATGTCGCGTTCGCCCGACGGTAGGCCGAAATCGACCACCCTTCCTTCATGATCAAACTTCATCTGGTCGACCCGTACGCCGCAATAATCGATCATGTAACGGCCCAGCTGCACCCGGCGCCATTGATCGCGCGGCGTTGCCGGCAGGTGATCCATCAGCGAGCCTTTTTCAGGAAAAAAACAGAACATGTGGCTGTGGCCGCCCATATCCACCAGGCGCTGCACCAGTTCCAGGATTTCCCGCTCGGTCTCGCCCATGCCGACGATGATGTGGGCGCCGAACTTGCCGGGGCCGAAGATGTCGCGGGCATCCTCCAGGATTTCCCAATATTTGGCCCAGCTATGGGGCGATTTAACCCCACGCCCGCGCGTCCGGTCGAACAGTTCCGGCGTCGCGGCATCAAGCGCGACGGTGAAGATATCCGCACCCAAACCGTGCAGGGTTTTCACGTCGTTGCGGTCCATGGTGGTCGGGTTGGACAGGATCGAGACCGGCACTGTGTCGGGCGAAATCCGGTCGGTCCAACGCTTGAGAACCGACACCGTGTCGGCATCCGATTTTGGATGAGTGATCATGCTGATGCACATACGGTGGAACGGCGTCTTATCTCCATCGGCGGCGACGATATCAATGATCTGCCCGACCGGGACCGCCGGCCAGTCGACCCGGATGAAATTGCGGTCGGCGTAATCACGCTCGGCCTCTCGGTGACGCGCCAGACCGCAATAGGCGCAGTTGGCGCGGCAGCCTTCCGGATAGGTCAGCAGCAGATTGAGGCAACGGGTGCAGGAACAGCGGTACATGCGCCCCTGCATGATCCCCAGGGTGATCGCCGCCGCGGTCGAAAGCTGGACGTATTCGGGCGACCGCATCTGGGGCGTTAGAATGTTGTAGTTGGGCACGTAGAGGCCGTCCGGCGTCACGTCGTTGCGCTTGACACGCCCGCCATTGCGGTCGGCTGTCGGGGCGTCCTCCGGCAGGCGCGGCTGCATCTCATCATAGGCGTTGTAGTCCGCGCGACCGGCGTCCTCCGCCATCGGTTCTTGCCCTTCGGTCTTTAAACAGGTCATACGTCTCCCAGCCCCTATGCCGCCCAATATTCCGGATAGCCGATCCAGCCGCGCCTAAGCGCGGCCGGCGTCGGCCCATCGCCGGTCTCGAAACTTGCCAGTAATTCCCGCCGGCGATTCAGCGCGCGCGCAAGCGCAACGCCAAAAACATCGTCGAGCTCCTCGCCGTAATCCGCAAGCGCTGCCCGGTTGCCGCCAAGCCAGGCCGCCGCCGCCTCGCCCGCAAGCGCGCCCGACATGACCGCCGACGCGATGCCCGCCCCCGTCACCGGGTTGGCGAGTCCGGCCGCATCGCCGGCCAGCAGCACCGGCATGTCGCCGAGCGCCGCAACCGGATCGAGCATGCCTCCGACCGGGATGACGCCACCGGTATGGGCGAGGATTTCGGACCCTACCCGCCCTTCGGCCTGAAGCGTTCCATGCAATTGTTCGAGCAATGGTTTCAAGGTCGGTTTGGCATCCGGCGAAACGCCGATCCCGAGATTTGCAATACCCCCCTTGGGAAACAGCCAAGCGTAGCCGCCCCGGATACCGGCGGCGAGGAATATCTCCGTGGCCGAACCAGGCGCGGTCAGCCGCACCGTAATTTGGCGGGTTTCCACGATGTCCCGGTTGACGCGCCCGACCGATCGTCCGACCCGCGAGCGCGGCCCATCGGCGGCAATGACAATGCGCGGCGTGAACTGCGTCCCGTCACCGAGCCCGACTGCGCCATCATGCCCGAAATCGACAAAAGAAAGCCCGAACCGGCAGTCGGCGCCGGCGGCGATGGCCCGGTCAACCAAGGAACCATCGAACGCGCGCCGGTCGATCATGCGGCCTCGGAAACCATCGGTCAGGTCGGGAGTATCGTCTTCGACCTTGGTGGTCATTGTTTCGATCGCCTGGCTTGTAACCGCATCCAGCCCGTCCAGCTCCTGGCTGACCAAAGTTGGCACGAACTCAGCGCACTGCACCGGCCAGCCGGCTTCGCGCTTGCGGTCGATGGCCAGCACCCGGTATCCGCGCGTGGCGGCAGCGAACGCGGCGCGGCTTCCCGCCGGACCCAGCCCGACCACCAGGACATTGATGTCGCGGATATCGCTCATGCCGCGCAGGATTTCCGGAGCCGCCCTGGGCCGCCCAGACTGATCGAACAGCAGGCGTGTTCCTGGTGAAACGACCGGCCGATGGTTTCAGCCACCGCGACCGCGCCGTCGGCGGGAAAGGCAATGCCGTCCAACCCGGCCATGACTGCATAGGCGTCGGTGACGCGCTTGTGCATGCCGGGTGGGCGGGCGCAGCCGAGCAGCACCTGCCGATCGGACAGCCGGTGACGGGCTTCCATAAAGATGCGCCCCACATCGGATGTCGCCGGTGTCTCGAAAGTTCCTTCGCGGGCATAGAACGGCATGACCACGACCAGCACCAGCGCATGCGGGACATGCCGTGACACCATGTCGAGCGCGGCCTCCTCGCCCAGGATGCGGCCGTAATGCAGGCCAATAACGATATGGGGGACGATTTCCATGTCGGTCGCGCACAGGGCCGCCAGAGTCGCCTCGAAATCCTCGACCGGCCGGTCGAGATTATAGACATCCCGGATCGTTTCCTGGGCCCCGATCACGTCCATCATCGCCGTATCAACGCCGGCGCTCGCCATGCCCCTGGCACGGGTCTCGTCGGTCAATGCGGTATGGATCGCAATTCGAAGATGGGGGAAATCGTGCTTCAGTCCCTCAATCACCGGGTAATAGGGATCGTAGCGGATCTCATTGACTCGGTTGGAGCCGCCCGACAGCAGGAAGCCTTGCAGATCCTGAAGCATCACCAGATCACGAACCTTGCGGTCCAGTTCCGCCGGCGAGGTCGCGGGGATCATCGGTTCGAGAATCTTGGCCCGGCAATGATCGCAATCGAGCGCGCAGCCCGGCCCGGTCACGGAAAATGCCGGGAAGCTGTTTTTGCCGCACCCCGTGAGCTCGTTGCTGGCATATTCCCGGAATGTCGGCGTGGAAAACCGGATCGGGCGTGAAACCACATCGCCGGCGCGCTTGTGAAACGCGTTGACCAACGCCGGGTCGAACTCGGCGTCTTCCAAATCCTCGATCGCGGAAATCCGCTCCAGCCAACCCATTTTCACCTCACATCACAAATAACGAATATGTCCAGACCCCGGCCTTGGCAACCCCAAACCATCATATTTCGGCCACAGGCCGGACTGTCAGCCGCGTACGCGCCAGCAACGACAGGGCCGGCGCAGCGCAGTGCGCGGCAAGCTTCGCCCGATCGGGGCAGGCCCGCGCGGCGTGCGCGGCCACCTTCGCATCCGATACGCCGACGGCGCGCAGACTGGCCTCGGTGGG
Source organism: uncultured Rhodospirillaceae bacterium (assembly GCA_937916005.1). Classification (GTDB taxonomy): domain Bacteria; phylum Pseudomonadota; class Alphaproteobacteria; order MPNO01; family MPNO01; genus CALGIA01. Next base: position 78 of record CALGIA010000365.1, on the reverse strand, counting down.
ATAGAGCGTCGCCCACAGAAAACGCCGTAGCAGAAATCGAAAGAACCCTGAAAACAGCCGCCGTCGCAGCCATCCCAT
>CALGIA010000364.1 GCA_937916005.1 uncultured Rhodospirillaceae bacterium | reverse complement strand
CCGATGGGCGATATGTGATTTCCTATAACGGGGAAATCTATAACTACCGGGAATTACGCCAGGAACTGGTTGATCAGGGCGTGAAATTCCAGAGCGAAAGCGATACCGAGGTCATTATCGAGCTCTATCGCCGCGATGGCGCCATGGTGGTGGATTCCCTGCGCGGCATGTTTGGATTTGCGATCTGGGACAATCGGGAACAGGGGCTGTTTCTGGCCCGCGATCCTTACGGCATCAAACCGGTTTATATCGCCGATGACGGGCGCTGTTTTCGGGCCGCGTCCCAGGTAAAGGCGCTGTTGGCCGGCGGCGACATCGATATGACGCCCGACCCGGCGGGCCATGCGGGGTATTTCCTGTTCGGCGCGGTGCCGGAACCCGCAACGCTCTATCGCGGCATCAAGGCGCTTCCCGCGGGCCATACCATGTGGATCGATTCCTCGGGTTCCTGCAAGGCGAACGCCTATTTCGACATTGGCGCGGAACTTTGTCGTGGCCAGGCCGAGGCCCTGGATATGGGCCCCATGAAAGACGGTGAGCTACGCGAAGCCCTGGTAGACAGCATAAGCCACCATCTGGTCGCCGATGTGCCGGTCGGGGTGTTTCTGTCGGCCGGGCTTGATTCCGCGACAATGGCCGCGCTGGCGGCTGCAACATCGACCTCCCGGCTTAAAACACTCACCCTTGGCTTCGATGAATATGCGGGCACGGAAGATGACGAAGCGCCGCTTGCAGAGCGGGTCGCCGCGCAAATCGGCGCGGATCACAAGACGGTCCGGATCGACAGCCGGTCTTTTGCGGACGAGTATGACCGATTTCTCGCCGCCATGGACCAGCCCAGCACGGACGGAATCAACACCTATTTCGTCGCCAAAGCGGCGTCCGACGCAGGGCTTAAGGTCGCCCTGTCGGGGGTTGGCGGAGACGAATTGTTCGGTGGCTATTCGACCTTTGCCGAAGTCCCCCGGCTGGTCCGCGCGCTGGCGCCGTTGCGCCATGCTCCGGTTCTGGGGCGCGCGCTCAGGGTTGTGAGCGCGCCCATGTTCAAACATTTCACATCGCCGAAATATGCCGGGCTGCTTGAATACGGAACCAGCCATGGCGATGCCTATCTGTTGCGCCGTGCCCTGTATATGCCGTGGGAACTGCCCAATGTGCTGGACCCAGACCTGGCCCGTGCGGGGTGGGCCGAAATTGCGCCGCGCATCCGCTTGGCCGACCATGTGAAAGACGGGAGGCCGGTTTCGTCGAGGGCCCGGATCTCCACGCTTGAATCCGCATGGTATATGCGCAATCAGCTGCTGCGCGACGCCGACTGGGCGGGCATGGCCCATTCGCTGGAAATCCGGACGCCCCTGGTGGATGCTGCGCTGTTGCGGCGCCTCGCCCCGTGGATCGCGGGCTCACATCCGCCCGGCAAGCAGGATATGGCGGCGACCCCCGGAACGCCTTTACCGGCGGCGGTGCTCAACCGCGCCAAGACCGGCTTCACAGTGCCGATCCGGTCCTGGTTGGCTGAAAAATCCGGACAGTATACGGGCGAACGGGGCATCAGAAATTGGGCGCGAACGGTTTATCGTGCGCAATGGGCCGGTTAATCGGAGATGTTGTTTGCGCTGAGAATCTGATCGAAATAGGCGATGGTTTTTTTCAGCCCGTCATCGACGGTCACGCTCGGGGTCCAGTCCAGCTCGTTTCGGGCCAGAGTGATATCCGGTTCGCGCTGGGTCGGATCGTCTTGCGGCAGGGGGTGGAACACCAGCTCGGATTTGGAATTGGTCAGGGCGATGATCTTTTCGGCGAGCTGGATCATGGTGAGTTCGCCGGGATTGCCCAGATTGATCGGCCCGGTGACTTCCGGGGGGCTGCGCATCAACCGGACCAGCCCTTCGACCAGATCGTCCACATAGCAGAATGACCGGGTCTGGGTGCCCTTCCCGTAGATGGTCACCGGCGCGCCGCGCAGCGACTGCACAATGAAGTTGGACACCACGCGCCCATCATTGGGGTGCATGCGCGGGCCATAGGTGTTGAAAATCCGCGCGACCTTGATCTCCAGCTGATGCTGGCGCCAGTAATCAAAGAACAATGTTTCCGCGCAGCGTTTGCCTTCGTCGTAGCACGCACGCGGCCCGATGGGGTTGGTATTGCCCCAATATGATTCCACCTGGGGGTGGATTTCGGGGTCGCCATAGACCTCGCTTGTCGAGGCCTGCAGGATACGCGCCCGCACCCGCTTGGCCAGCCCCAGCATGTTGATGGCCCCATGGACGCTGGTCTTGGTGGTCTGAACCGGATCGAACTGGTAGTGAACGGGGGACGCGGGACAGGCGAGATTGTATATCTCGTCGACTTCGACATAGAGCGGGAAGGTCACGTCGTGGCGCATGACCTCAAGGCGCGGCTCTCCCATGATCCCGGCGATATTGTCCTTTGAGCCGGTGAAATAATTGTCGACACACAGCACATCGCAATTATCCTTCAGCAACCGTTCGCAAAGATGGGACCCAATAAACCCCGCACCACCGGTCACGAGAACACGTTTCGATGTCTTCATAAAATCTCCCCCAAGGCCGTCGGATCGGCCTCACGGGCAACTTATACCAAGGATCGCTGATGAAGACCCATAGAGATAATGTGCGCCGCGTCAGGTTTGCAGGATTCTGCGTGCCTGGCCTTCAAGCACCAGGCAGGTCAGCTTGCCGCTGGAATAGGCGCCGGTGTCGATTCCGATTCGGTTGGGATGGAAATCGGGCTCGGTTGAGACCGTATGACCATGAACGACACAGAATCCATGATCAGCCTTCGACATCAGAAAATCGTCACGGATCCAAAGCATGTCCCGGAGGTCCTGTTTTTCAAGCGGCACCCCTGGGCGAATACCGGCGTGAACAAACAAATATCCACCTTCGATATGTCCGGGTTCCAGGGACTTAAAAAACCCAAGATGGTCTATGGGAATGCCGTCAAACAACCGGTCGCGGATCAGAGTCCATCGATCGTCCATCCCGTTGCCGCGCGGATGGCCCACGCCGTAACTCAACAGGGTGGCTTCTCCACCATAAATTACCCAGTTGGGACCTGCCATGGGATCTTCAAGAAAATTCAGCATGCTGCGTTCGTGATTGCCGAGCAGGCATTTCGTCTCGAAACCCGCGTCCGCCAGGGGCTCGTCGATCAGGATATCGACGACTTCCTTCGAGTCCTTCCCCCGGTCAACAAAATCGCCGAGATAGACGATAATTTTGCGGTAGAGAGGCTGCCCATCGGCGTCGGCCCGAATCTTGCTGTGCAATTCGCGCAACAGATCGGCGCGGCCATGAATATCACCGATGGCATATATGCGCGTTGCTTCGGGCGCGAACCCGCGCTCTTTGGGAAGTCCTATGCGGTTGAACCAGGAAGCAGTCATGACTGGAATATGGGTCTGTATATTTATTCTGGCCACTGGAGATTGATTAAGGCGATCAAATGGGTGTGGAAGAACTTCCGAAATCATTCCATTCATTTCGAGCGCCCCGATTATCCAATTGATTGACCAGGGCTGTGACCGTGCGCCGATCATAGATTCGTCCCGTTCCCGCCATTAGATATTCGATTGCTTCATCGAAACTCGCCCCGGCGCGCCAGGCGCGTGGGCTGATCATGGCGACAAATGCATTTGCGACGGATACGATTCGGGCCGTCAGCAGGATTTCTTCGCCCGCCAGGCCACGCGGCGCGCCGGAGCCATCCCAGTTTTCCTGAAGCTGGCGCAGGGTTTCCACCACCGGGCCATCAAATTCCACGTCCTGAAGCAGTTCCGCACTGGCCTGGATGCTGTTCCTGATCTGTTGCAACTCGCCCGCGACCAGGGATTCCGAGCGGGTGAGAACATCACTCGGCACCAGGATTTTGCCCACGTTCATCATGCTGCCCGCCACGGCGGCGGTTTCCACGATTTCCGAATCGAGTCCCATCTCATTGGCGATGGCGCGCGCGACCGTCGAAACCTGCGCGGAATGATTGGCGGAATAGGGATCGCGGCGGTCGACCACGGTCAAAAGCGTCTGGACCAACTTGTTGAGGGTTCTCTCGCGCCGTTCCCGTTCCTTGACCGCGGCGGTGATATCCTGCTCCACCACCATGACGCCGGATTCCAGACCGCCGGCATCGTGAATGGGGACATAGTCCGCATGCATCACCCGCAGATCCCCGTTGGCCCCGGTTCGATGGATGTCGGATTGTGGCTGCCCGGATTGCAACACATTGCGATTGGTCATCTCGTAGCGCCGTGATGCTGCCGGGCCAAGAACGCTGGCCATGGATTTCCCGATCATATCGGCGTCTTCGATGCGGGCCGACGTCGCTGCGGCGCGATTGGCGAAATGATACTGATTGTCCGGATCAACGATGAACATGGCATTTGGCTGGCTATCGGTCACCAGGCGGAGAAATTGTTCCTGGGCTTCGAAGCGCCGCGCCAGGTCCTGAAACTTGTTGGCCGCCTGAACCGCGCGCCGCGACGCACCATGACGCCAGACCGCAATGAACGCGGCAGCTATGATGAATATCATCAATACAAACTGGATGATCTGACTGGTAACCCGCTGATCGGCAACGCCGAGGGATTCCGCCCGGTCGATCTTGTAGACAAGGGTCCAGGGTGCGCTGCCGATCCGGCGGGATGTTACCAAAACTTCCTTGTTGCGGTAATCGCGGTGGATGCCAAAACCGCCGATTTGGGACATGGCGAATGATGCGGCGAGGCCGGGTGTATCCGCAGCAAGCGCACGGGACAGGGGTTTGCCGCCGTCGAGCATGGGCGACAGATATTCGATGGTTGCGCCGGATCGCCGGACCAACAGCGCTTCGGCGCTCTGCCACACCATGCCTGGTTGATGAAGGCGGGCGAACAGGTCGGCAGCGACCTCCCTGACCCCCATCACCCAGCCGATTTGCTTAGCGGCGGAGTTGTTGCCCTGGACCGCGAAGATCGGCACGGTGAAGCCCATCGACGGATTGCCGGCCGCGTTGCGATAGAGATCGAGCAGCCCGCGTTCGCCGCGCGGCGTCTCAAGCAGGAATTTTTTCAGGTGGCCTTCGATGGGCGCCGCCCCGTCGCTTGTCGCGACCGGATTACCCTTCAAGTCGATCAGCGCAATGCCGGAAAGACCCACCCGGCGGACATTGGCGCGAATATCCGGACCGGTCGTGGCGCCCGAATACCCCGCTCCGTCGGACACCAGTGTCAGCAGGTTTTCCAGATAACCACTCTGGGCCAGTTCCCGGGTCAGGCGTCCACCCTGGGTTTCGGCCTGCATGAGCTCGGTCATATAGAGTTGCAGCGAGGCATTTTCGGCAAGCTTGCCGAGCTCGTTGAATTGACCGTCCAGCCACTGATTAATTGCGGCGGCCCGGGTTTCAGCCACCAGGCCCAGACGGGTCTGCCAAATTCTGAGGTCGCGGTCATGTTCGCCATGGGCGAAGTGCAAGACCAGAACGATGGCCAGCGTTATCGCCGTGAAAAGCGCCGCCGCCGTGAGCGCCATTTTTGCAATTGCGTTGGGACCCCGCATTTGTCCGGAAATGCCACTTGATTTAGTCCATGGTTCAGCCATTGAGCCCGCCAACGGTTATACGCATTCGGAACAACTTCCTGTCGAGAGGCGGGAGTAAATCCATCGCGATACCCGACCGGTTCCGCATCTTCATGCAGTGTTAAGCATGCTGGTTAGGAAACACTTAAAGAACACACGTTACGCCATAGGAGAGCATTTGCTCCACGGACGTCGAATTGTTGCGTCCTGGAGCTGGAACATCGGAAATGAAACCCATGGGGTATGCCGAAGGACGATGGACGAAACCGCGCATGGCTATCGCCGCCATGGTCGCGGTCACGTTGCTCTGCGCCCCGGCTTATGGGGCGGCGACCGCTCATAATGTTGGTTACCAGCCACTTTTCGGCACTGGTGAAATCCGGTCTTCCAATATTGCCCTGTTCCCGAAATGGAAAGGCGTGCTCGCGCGCTATTTCGACGAAAAAAAGCTGGAAAAGGCTTCGTGTAAATCGAGCCGGTTCAATCGCTGTCATCTGGCGCAATGGGCCGGGTTCCTGGACGGCCTGCGCAAAAAGGCGCCGATGGATCAAATCCTTGCGATCAACGCCTATATGAACCAAAAGCGCTACATCATCGATCCGCGAAATTACGGGGTCCGTGATTACTGGGCGACACCGCGTGAGTTCCTGTCGCGCAACGGCGATTGCGAAGACTACGCCATCGCCAAATACATGTCGTTGAGATCACTGGGCTTCAAGGATTCCCAGCTACGCATCGTGGTTCTTCAGGACCTTAATCTGGGTTTGCCCCACGCCATACTCGTGGTCTATCACAAGGGCCGCGCCCTTGTTCTGGACAACCAGATCAAGACCGTG
>CALGIA010000363.1 GCA_937916005.1 uncultured Rhodospirillaceae bacterium | reverse complement strand
GCCAAATTGTCGCCCTGGCAGCGGGTGCAGGTTGCGCGTCATCCCGATCGTCCGCATTGCCTTGATTACATCAGCGCTCTGATCGATTCATTCACGCCGCTGGCCGGCGATCGGAATTATGCGGAAGACGCCGCCATTGTCGGTGGTCTGGGACGGTTCCGGGGAACATCCGTTGTCGTGATCGGGCAGGAAAAGGGCGCGGATATCGAAAGTCGCGTCAGACATAATTTTGGCATGGCCCGTCCCGAAGGTTACCGCAAGGCGCAGCGCCTGATGAAATTGGCGGAACAATTCGATTTGCCGGTGGTTACCCTGGTCGATACGCCTGGCGCTTATCCCGGCATTGGAGCCGAGGAACGCGGCCAGGCCGAGGCAATCGCCCGTACGGTCGAGATTTCTCTCGGGCTTCGGGTGCCTCTGGTCAGCGCGGTCATTGGCGAAGGCGGGTCGGGCGGCGCGATCGCCCTGGCGGCGGCAAACACGGTCATGATGCTGGAGCATGCGGTCTATTCCGTCATTTCGCCGGAAGGGTGCGCATCGATCCTGTGGCGAGATGATGGAAATCACGCCGAGGAAGCCGCCGATGCGTTAAAATTGACGGCCGAAGATCTAAAGAAGCTGGGCGTTATCGATACGATTATTCCCGAACCGCTGGGGGCGGCTCATCGCGGCCCCGCAGACACCATAAAGGCCGTTGGCGACGCGTTCGAGGCGGCGCTCAGTGATCTCGCGGGCATGGATGGCGGCAAGCTTCGTCAGCGTCGCCGTGAAAAATATATCGGGATGGGAAGCGCCACTCTCGGCTGAGCGGGATAACTCTAGGCGACCCGACCGTGACAATGTTTGTATTTTTTGCCTGTTGTACAGGGGCACGGGGCGTTGCGCGGCACTTTACCCCAGGTTTCGGGCTCGTTGGGGTCAAGATGGCGCGCCAAGGCGTCATTGAAAACCCAGCCTGGCGGAATTTCGCCTTGTGCCATTTCCGCCGGAACACCACCCAATGCCATCGTTGCTGGATGAACGCCGGAGGTTGCGTCTTTGTTCTGAAAAGCCGGATCGTCGCGGGTTTCGTGCATTTCCCCCTGTTCACGGTCGAACGCGATGTCTTCGGCGGTGTCAAACTGCAATTCGAGATGAGACATCACCGTTGTCGTTGTTTCGCGTAGTTCGTCAAGCATGGCGTCAAACATGTTGAATGCTTCGCGCTTATATTCGTTCAGAGGGTCTTTTTGGCCATAAGCCCGGAGCCCGATGCCCTGGCGCAAATGATCCAGCGACAACAGATGATCTTTCCAGGTCTGGTCCAAAAGCTGCAGGAGCAGGCTCTTTTCGGCCATACGCATGATATCGGGCGTGTAGTTCGCGGTCTTCTCGGCCATCAGTCGGTTGGCGGCCTGCAAGATGCGTTCGCGAATTTCCTCGTCCGCGATGCCTTCTTCGCCGGCCCACTCGGCAATAGGGAGGTCGAGGGACAAAACCCGTAGAACTTCTTCATGAAGCCCCTGGACGTTCCACTGTTCCGCATAGGCGCGTTCCGGAATACAGCGCGATACCATGTTCATGACGGTTTCATGGCGCATATCGCTTACGGTGGCCGAGACATCGTCCGCTTGCATCAGTTCCTTGCGTTGTTCATAGATGACCTTGCGCTGGTCATTCATGACATCGTCGAACTTCAGCAGATTTTTTCGAATTTCGAAGTTTCGCTCCTCAACCTTTTTCTGCGCTTTTTCCAAGGCCTTGTTGATCCAGGGATGGACGATCGCCTCGCCTTCCTGAAGCCCTAGCTTGCGCAGCATGGTGTCGATTCGTTCCGACCCGAAAATGCGCATTAGATCGTCTTCCAGCGACAGGAAGAATTTCGACACGCCGGGATCGCCTTGCCGGCCGGCCCGACCGCGAAGCTGGTTGTCGATGCGCCGCGCTTCGTGGCGTTCCGTGCCGATGACGTATAATCCGCCGGCTTCCACAACGATCTTGCGGTTTTCCTCCACCTCTTTTTCGATCGTGGCGAGGATTTCCGGCTTGCGGCGTTCCCGTTCCGCATCGTCCTTTAGCTTGGCGAGTTCCTGCTCAAGGCGCATTCCCACATTGCCGCCGAGCTGAATATCGGTGCCGCGGCCCGCCATGTTGGTGGCGATCGTCAAAGCCCCAGGCCCACCGGCTTCGGAGATGATGGAGGCTTCCTGTTCGTGATAACGCGCGTTCAGCACGCTGTGTTCGATCTTGTTCTCCGTCAGCAACTTGGAAATATGCTCTGATTTCTCAATGCTGACAGTGCCCACCAGAAGGGGCTGGTTGCGTGCCCGGCATTCCGAGATCAATTCCAGTATTGCGCTGTATTTCTCACCCGCCGTCCGGTAGACCTCGTCATCCAGGTCGTTGCGCACACAGGTTTCGTTGGTCGGCATTTCGACCACTTCCAGACCGTAGATGTCGGCGAACTCTCCAGCCTCTGTCATCGCGGTTCCGGTCATGCCGGCAAGCTTGGGATATAGTCGGAAATAATTCTGGAAGGTGATTGATGCCAGTGTCTGGTTCTCGTTCTGGACTTGGACGCCTTCCTTGGCCTCAAGCGCCTGGTGCAAGCCTTCCGAAAAGCGCCGACCTTCCATCATGCGGCCCGTAAATTCATCGATGATGACAATCATGCCATCTTTAACGATGTAATCGGTGTCGAGTTCGAACAGCGTATGGGCGCGCAGAGCCTGATTCGTGTGATGAACCAGGGAAACATTGGAGATATCGTACATAGGCTGACCGTCAAGCAATCCCGCTTCATTCAGAAGCTCTTCCATGCGATGGGAGCCTTCGTCAGTCAGCGTGACGGTGCGTTGCTTTTCGTCTTTCTCAAAATGCTCGGGCGAAAGCATCGGAATCAGCTTGTTGACCTGGTTGTACATGTCGGCGGCGTCTTCCGCCGGGCCGGAGATGATCAGTGGCGTGCGCGCTTCGTCGATGAAGATATTATCGACCTCATCGACGATGGCGAAGTTGAAGGGCCGCTGCACCATTTCGTCGAGATCGAACTTCATATTGTCGCGCAAATAGTCGAAACCGAACTCGTTATTCGTGCCGTAGGTTACGTCGGCGGCATAGGCCGCCTTGCGGCCCGAATCGTCGATGCCATGGACGAGGCACCCCACTGTCAGTCCAAGGAAGTTATATACCTGGCCCATCCATTCGGCATCGCGGGACGCAAGGTAATCATTGACGGTGACCACATGAACGCCGAGGCCGGCCAGCGCATTGAGGTAGACCGAAAGTGTTGCGACGAGCGTCTTGCCTTCACCGGTTTTCATTTCGGAAATCATGCCATTATGTTGGACGATCCCGCCCATCAGCTGGACATCGAAATGGCGCTGGCCCAATGTTCTCTTGCTTGCTTCGCGAACCGTGGCGAAGGCGTCAATGAGCAGATCATCCAGAGTTTCCCCAGCCTGATGCCGCTCCCGCAACCAACCGGTGCGGGCTTTGAGTTCGTCGTCAGAAAGCTTTTCCAGCTCGGGTTCAATCGCATTGATCTGAGCGACAGTATTCGCGAGGCCTTTTACAACCCGTTCGTTCGCGCTCCCGAACAGGCTGTGCGCAATGCGGCTGAGCATCAACCTACCTTTTTAAATCTGTTTAGCGTTCGTATGAGACACCTGCCTGGATGCCTAGAAGAAGGCTGCCACACAGATAGGCAGGTGTCTCCC
>CALGIA010000362.1 GCA_937916005.1 uncultured Rhodospirillaceae bacterium | reverse complement strand
GGTGGCGCTGTTGTCCGGCGAGACCGGGGCGATCAAGATTCTCGCCGGCGGCACGGATGTTCTGGTGCAGCTGCATCTGGACATGATCGACCCGGCGCTGATTGTCGACATCAAGAAAATCGCGGAGATGCGGAGCGTCGAAAAAACCGCCAACGGCTACCGGATCGGGGCCGCGGTGACCGGGATGGAATTGATGAACCACCCGGATTTCGGCACGGACTGGCCCGGCGTGCTCGACGGCGTCAAGCTGATCGGCTCGGTTCAGGTCCGGGGGCGGGCGACCATCGGCGGCAATCTGTGCAACGGCTCGCCGGCGGCGGACAGCATTCCGGCCATGATCGCGGCGGGCGCGGTGGCGACCATCGCCGGCCCCAAGGGACGGCGCGATGTTCCGGTGGAAGATATCTGTGTCGGTCCGGGCAAGACCGTGCTGGCCAGGGATGAAATCCTGGTTTCGTTCGCGTTGCCGAAACGGGGCGCCCATTCAGGCGATGCCTATCTGCGCTTTACGCCCCGCACCGAGATGGATATCGCGGTGGTCGGACTCGGCGTGAACCTGACCCTGGACGGGTCGGGGGTTTGCACCGCGGCGCGGGTTGCGCTCGGCGCGGTGGCGGCGACGCCGCTGTTTGCGCCTGACGTGGCCGCGACCCTGATCGGCACGAAAATTGATGATGCCGCGCTGGCTAAACTGGCGGCGGCGGCGAGCGCCGCGGCGAAACCGATCGACGACAAGCGTGGCACCAGGGATTTCCGGATCAAGGTCGCGGGCGTGCTGGCGCGCCGGGCGGCGGTGATTGCGTTAGAGAGAGCGGGGCGGAACTGATGGCGAGACAACATATAAATGCGACGATCAATGGGGATGAGACGGATTTCCTGTGCGATCCGACGCAAACCCTGCTCGACGTGCTGCGCGATGAATTGCAACTGACCGGTTCCAAGGAAGGCTGCGGCACCGGCGATTGCGGCGCCTGCAGCGTGACCCTGGACGGCGTGCTGGTCTGTTCCTGCCTGGTGCTGGGCGCCGAGGCCGAGGGCAAGTCGATCGAGACCATCGAGGGCATGGCCAATGGCGACGAACTGCATCCGCTGCAGCGTAAATTCGTCGACCACATCGCCCTGCAGTGCGGGATATGCACGCCGGGTCTGTTGATCGCGGCGCGCAGCCTGCTGGAACACAACCCGGACCCCAGCGAGACCGAGGTCCGCTATTGGCTGGCCGGCAATCTGTGCCGGTGCACCGGCTATCAGAATATTATTACGGCGGTGCTCGACGCCGCGAAAGAAATGAGGGGGGCCTGACCCATGGGACGCGCGCCATCGCCATATGCGACATCGATCAAGTACGAGGAAAAAGTAAACAAGATTGTCGGCGGCAACCCGTCCGACCGCGCCGATGCCGTCGACAAGGTCACCGGCCGGGCGCGCTATACCGCCGATTACAATCTTCCGGGCCAGTTGATCGGCAAGGTGCTGCGCAGCCCCCACGCCCACGCCAATATCAAATCGATCGATATCAGCGCGGCTTTGAAGCTGCCCGGCGTGAAGGCCATCGTCACGCGCGACGATTTCCAGGACATGGCGGTGGAACACGCCGCATCGGGCGAGTTGATGGTCAATTTCCGCGATGTCACCCGCAATCTGATGGCCCGCGAAAAGGTCTATTATGACGGCCACCCGGTTGCGGCCGTGGCGGCGACCAGCGAAGCCATCGCCAAGCAGGCGCTCAAGCTCATCAAGGTGGATTACGAGGTTCTGCCCCACGTCATCGATGTGGTCGAGGCCATGAGGCCCGACGCGCCGGTACTCCATGACGACCAGTTCACCAAGGGCGTCGAGCCCACGCCGGACAAGCCGTCCAATGTGGCTTTGCGAATGGAAAGCAAGCTGGGCGATGTGGAGGCGGGCTTCAGGCAGGCCGACATCATCATCGAGCGGGAATTCAACACCAAGCCGGCCCATCAGGGCTATATCGAACCCCAGGCCAGTCTCGCGACCTATACGGACGGCCAGGCGGAAGTCTGGACCTCGACCCAGGGCCATTTCGTCATGCGCGCCCAGATCGCCAAGCTGCTCCAGATGGATGTCTCCAAGATCAAGGTGACGGCGGCGGAGCTGGGCGGCGGTTTCGGCGGCAAGAACAATGTCTATCTGGAACCCCTGGCCGTTGTCCTGTCGCGCAAATCGGCGCGGCCCGTGAAAATGGTCATGACCCGCGATGAAGTCTTCCGGGCCACCGGCCCCACGTCGGGGACCAATGTGCATATCAAGATCGGCGCGACCAGGGACGGCAAAATTACCGCCGCCCAGGCCGTGATGAACTATCAGGCCGGCGCGTTTGCCGGGTCGTCGCTGCCGCTGGCGGCGATCACGGTCTTTACCCGTTATGATCTGGAAAATGTTCTGGTGACCGGCTTCGATGTGACCAGCAACCGGCCCAAGGTCGCGGCCTACCGGGCGCCGGGCGCGCCCATGGTGGCCTTCGGGGTCGAATCCGTGATCGATGAAATCGCCGAAGCTCTCAAGATCGATCCCATCGAAATCCGGCTCCTGAATGCCGCCAAGGAAGGCACCCAGACCCATTTCGGACCCCAGCTCGGCCGCATCGGCTATATCGAAACCCTGGAAGCCGCGCGCGCCCATGCCCATCTCAAGGTGCCGCTTGGCCCCAACCAGGGGCGCGGTATTGCGACCGGATTCTGGTTCACCCTGGGCGCGGAAACCTCGGCGACCCTCAACATCAATGAAGACGGCACGGCGTCGCTGATCTTCGGCACCGTCGATGTGACCGGCGGGTCGCGGGCGGCGTTCGCCATGATCGTGGCCGAGGAGCTGGGCATTCCGTATGAAAAGGTGCGCACCATGACCGGTGATACCAGCGCGCTGGGATTCAACTTCATGACGGCCGGCAGCCGGGGCACGGCCGCCGGCTCCACCGCCGCCGTCAAGGCGACCCGCGACGCCATCACCCGCCTGTGCGAGGTCGCGGCGCGGAAATGGGAAATCGATCCGGATCAGGTGGAATGGCAGGACGGCCACGCGCGCCCGGCCGGAGCCAATGTGGGTAATTTCGAACCCATGTCCCTGATCGAAATCGTCAAGCAGGCGGTCTGGTTCGGCGGCACCATCGCGGGCCACGCGGAAATCAACGTGGCCAATGGCGGGCCCGGCTTCGGCGTCCATCTCGTGGATGTGGAAGTCGACCGGGAAACCGGTCTGGTCAAGGTGCTGCGCTACACCATCATCCAGGACGCCGGAAAGGCGATCTTCCCAGACTTCGTCAAGGGCCAGTTCCATGGCGGCGCGGTGCAGGGCATCGGCATGGCGCTGAATGAGGAATATATCTACGACAAGAACGGCGTGATGGAAAATCCGGGCTTTCTCGATTACCGGGTGCCGGTGGCGTCCGACGTGCCGTTCATCGACACGGTAATCGTCGAGGTGCCCCATCCGGGCAATCCGTACGGCGTGCGCGGCGTCGGCGAGGTGCCGATCATTCCACCGCTGGCGGCGATCTCAAACGCCATCTACGACGCGGTCGGCATCAGAATGCGCGATCACCCCATGTCGCCGCCCAAGGTGTTGAAACTCATGGACGAGCCCGGCCAGGCCGAAGCGGCGGAGTAACCGCCGCCGGCCAGAGTTGGTGCACCCGGAGGGATTCGAACCCCCAACCCCCGGATTCGAAGTCCGGTAT
>CALGIA010000361.1 GCA_937916005.1 uncultured Rhodospirillaceae bacterium | reverse complement strand
GTACTGTACCAGCGGTATGGCAAACGCGCATAAATTACCTGACCCGATATTGAAAAAAATATAAGTTATTGTTATAATTATATAATTTTTTTCTTAATAGTGTGCCGAAAGTAGCCTATCGCTGCCGGTAGAGCTCCGTTACATACCTGTTCACTCGAACACAACTCAACTCGATTGGATTGCCAAATGAACAACATACAAAAATTGATGAGAACGAATACGCCGTTCCTGACCGACGGTGGATTTGAAACGTGGATGTTCTTTGTGGAAGGTTTCGACGCTCCGGAATTCGCGGCTCTCGTTTTGATGGATGACCAAGGCGCTCGGCAGGCCATGCGACGGTATTTTGACCGGTTTCTAGGCATGGCGGCGGAGGCCCAGGTAGGTTTTGTTTTGGATACAAATACTTGGCGGGGGTGCGTCAGCTGGGCATCGAAGCTCGACACAACGCCAGACAATCTTTTGCGTTTGTCGCGTGATGCGACGACATATGCCAAGGGCATTCGGGATGCATGGGCTTCTTCGGTGCAGCCGATCATCGTCAACGGTGTCATTGGGCCCGCAGGCGACGGATATATTGCCGAGGAGACCCCGGACGAAGCCGTGGCGGAGGCCTCGCATCGTCCCCAAGTGATGACACTTGTGGAGTCTGGCGTGGACATGATTTCTGCCCTCACCATGACCAATTCGGCAGAGGCAATCGGCATCGCACGCGCGGCAACGAAGGCGGGCGTACCGGTCGTAATCTCCTACACGGTTGAAACCGATGGCAGATTACCTTCCGGTGAGACACTTGCCGACGCTATCATGAAAACGGACGCCGCCACGGCCGATGCACCGCTATATTACATGATCAATTGTGCGCATCCGGAGCATTTCCGGGGCGTCCTCAATTCCAGGAATGCATGGCTTTCCCGGATCGGCGGTGTGCGGGCGAATGCCTCGCGGATGAGCCACGCAGAACTGGATGATTCGGAGGCGCTTGATGATGGGGACCCAGTGGAATTTGGCAGCCTCCATGCGGAAATAAGTCAACTTCTGCCCAACCTCCGTGTTGTCGGCGGGTGTTGTGGAACGGATCACCGTCATGTCCGCTGCGTGTCGGATCATCTTCACAGAAATTTGGCTGTCTGAACTGGATAGATTTTGTTGATAAAGTCGGGGTAAAGCGGACATTTCCTGAAACAAATTCCGCGCCGTTGCAAAATCAAAACCACCGCATCTAACCCGCCAATATCCGATCCGCGATTTTTTCGGCGATCATGATGGTGGGGATGTTGGTGTTGGCCCGGGGCGTGGCGGGCATCAGCGAGGTGTCGACCACCCGCAATCCCGCGACGCCCTTGACCCGGCCCTGATTGTCGGTCGCCGCCGTGGGGTCGTCGGCGCGGCCCATGCGGCAGGTGCAGGACGCATGCCAGGTGCCGGTCGCCGATTTGCGCACGAAGTCTTCCATGGCGTCGTTGTCGGCCAGCAGACCGGCCAGGGTCTGGCCTTCGGTCAGGACGTTGCGGATCAGATAGCGGCGGAACCATCCCGGCCCGTCCATCATCTTGGCCAGGGTCCCGGTCATCAGGTAGTTCCTGGTGTTGACGATGCCGACGCTGCGGACTTTTTCCGAATAGCTGGACGGGAACGGGTCGCTGGCGACGGCCTTCATTTCGGGAGTTTCGAACAGTTCGGCCATCAGGCGCATGCCGCTGGTCAGGCGGTCCAGATCGCGCCGGTCGGAACATAGATTGAATTCGACCCGGGGCTCCTTGCGCCAGTCGCCGCCGGCCAGGGTCACCTCGCCCCGCGAATAGGATTTATTGACCCAGAGCAGGAACGAGCCGAGCCGCCAGCCCACCGGATGCCAGGCCGATTTTCCCACAGTGTTCAGGAACATGTCGCCCTGGGGCGCATCCGCGACGCCGGATGAATAGCGCAGCGCCAGATGCAGATGCCGGCGCATGGAATCGGGCAGGCGCGCTTCGGGCTTGATATAGGCCGACAGGCCGATGGACGGATGTTCGCCGAGATTTTGTCCGACCGCCGGTACGTCTGATACCAGATCGATGCCATGGTCATGCAAATGCGCCGCCGGCCCCACCCCCGACCGCATCAACAGGGCGGGCGAATGAATGCCGCCGGAACAGCTGATGATTTCCGCGCCGCGAATGGTTTCCTCGCGCCCGTCATCGCCGGCGATATCCACGCCGACGGCGCGGCTGCCGTCGAACACCACCCGCTTGACGTGGGTCTGATCCATGATGGTGAGGTTGGCCCGCTGACGGACCGTGGGCGTGAGATAGGCAATCGCCGCCGACACCCGGCGGTCATACAGGTTCGAGATGGTGATCGGGAAATAGCCGTCCTCGAATTCGGCGTTCTGGTCTTCCCGGTATTCATAGCCCTTGGACTTGAAGGCGGCGGCCGCCGCATTGGCATAGCCGGGCCATTTGTCGGGGAAGATACGCCGGACGGGAACCGGGCCGTCCTTGCCATGAAACGGCCCGTCGAAATCAACATCCCGTTCCAGCTTGCGGAAATAGGGCAGCACATCGTCCCAGCCCCAGCCATCGGCGCCCATGTCGCGCCATTCATCGTAATCGCCGGGCGCGCCACGATTGGCGAGCTGGGCGTTGATCGACGATCCGCCGCCCATGATCCGCCCCTGTTCGTAGCGGCGGTCCGGGTCGGTTCGGGGCGCGTTATGGGATTGGGGCGACAGATGAACGCGCAGATCGGTCCACTGAAAATCCGGATTGAAATAGGCCACGATGGGATAGGAATCGAGAACGTCTTTCGGCACGTTTTCCGGCGGGGTGTCCTTGCCGGCTTCGATCAGCAGGACTTTATTGGCGCTTTTCGCCGACAGCCTGTTGGCCAGCACACAGCCGGCGGACCCGCCGCCGCAGATGATATAGCCGTAAGCCATCGTCGCCCCCGTTCAATGTTGGGGGCAGTGTAGCGGGACAGCCTGCTAGAGCGAAGTGGGGATAAGCGGATGAGACCGCCGTGTGACGATAAAGATCGCGACCGGCGCCATGCAGGCCGCCACGATGGTCGGCAGCATATAGGAATTCGCCACGAACACCGCCAGGATGACGACGCTGAGGCTCATCATGCCGACGGCCATGAACTTGGCGCGCGGCGGGATGACCCGGTGTTCGTGCCAGTTGCGGATCGGCGGCCCCAGGGTCTTGTGATTGAACAGCCAGAGGCGGAACCGTTCCGAGCTTTTCGAAAACGCCCACATGGCGATCAACAGGAATACGGTGGTCGGCATGCCCGGCACCACAACGCCAATCACGCCCAGCATGACGTTGAACCAGCCAAAGGCCATCAGCCCATAGCGCATGGCGCAGCGTGGATCCCCGAACCGGGTTTCTGCCGGGTTTTCCGGATGTGACTGGACATTTTCCATACCGACAAATGTCGCATGCCTCAGTAAAAGAGAGATTAACATAGGAAAAATCGGCGGAAACAGGCATGTTACGGGTCCAAATGGACAGGGAACGGGAAGCAATTCATGAACGGTACGGAACGGCGCGAATTTGTGCGCAGCCATAGAACGGCGGTTTTCGGGTATGGCCGCAAGGCCCACGGGCCGTCCATGTCCTGCGTGTATTACACCATGGACGGAGACGATATTCTGGTATCCACCATGCTGGGGCGGGCCAAGGCCAAGGCCGTTCAACGCAACTCCAAGATTTCGCTCTGCATTCTGGATGAGAACTGGCCGCCGACCTATCTGCTGGTCTATGGCGATGCGGTGATCGAGGAAGAAGGCGGCGACGATCAGCTCATCAGGATTGTCGAGCTGATGGCCGAACAGCCCATGCCCGAGGCAGAGAAGATCGAACTGCGCAAG
>CALGIA010000360.1 GCA_937916005.1 uncultured Rhodospirillaceae bacterium | reverse complement strand
GAGGCCGGGCCGACGATCTGTGAAACCATTTGGGGCGTCGACAACAAGGCCGGGCTGGACGCGATCGGGGCGGAACTGTCCAAGGACCGCGAAGTCGCGGCGGATGCAAACGGCGTGCTGCATTCAAAAGATGAAACCGGATTTTCCATCGCCTTCCAGCTGTCGGAGCGAACGGTGATGGATCTGGATGCGCCGCGTTTCAACCTCAATGAAAACATTCCCCGGCTCAATGCGCCGATCGATCCGGAACAGCGTGTCCGCCCCATCGGGCTCGGACATGTGGTGTTCAATATCCCGACCGAAGGATGGAAAGCCGCGGCCGCATTTTACATCGACCGGCTGGGATTCCGCCTGTCGGACCGGGCCAATGATACGGGCAGCTTCATGCGCTGCGAGGGCGGGCACGATCACCATAATCTGTTCCTGGCCCATCGTCAGAACAAGGCCGGCTTGAATCACACGGCCTATGAAGTGCGCGATTTCGACGAAATCATGTTCGCCGGAAAATTCATGAAATCCCAGGGGTGGACGCCCAACACCACGCCGGGCCGTCACATCATGGGCTCGAACCTGTTCTGGTACTTCAAGAACCCGGCGGGCGGCGTGACTGAATTTTTCGCCGACATGGACCGCATGGACGATAACTGGGAACCCAGGATCTGGGACGACAACCCCGGCTTCGCCATGTGGATGTTCGATGACTGATTAGTGGCGCAAGCTTGGCAAATCTCCTGATCGAAGGAGAGGGAATGTTTACAAGACCGTATAAACATTGTGGTTCAACTTATGCATTCTTCGTCAGTTCCGGACTGAAGGCGTCAGTTCGTCTTTGAGGCTCATGTAGCGAGCCCTGAAATCGCTATGGAGTGACGAATTGAACAATTCCGAAATCCTGTACGATGTTCTGATATTTCTGGTTGCTGCTGTTGTTGTGGTGCCCGCGTTCCGACGCCTGCGGACGAGTCCCGTGCTTGGTTACCTCGCGGCGGGTATTCTTGTCGGACCACACGGACTGGCGCTTATAAGAGACTCGGAGAGCGCTCACACACTGGCTGAATTCGGTGTCGTGTTTCTCCTCTTTATGATCGGGCTGGAATTCTCGGTGGAGCGTCTGCGCTCGTTGGGCCGATACGTTTTCGGACTTGGAGCATCACAGGTAATTGTCACAGGGTGTCTCATCGGCGGCGTTGCCTGGGCTCTTGGCGCCACCGAAGAAGCCGCCATAATCATCGGCGGCGGCTTGGCGCTGTCGTCCACGGCTTTTGTTCTCCAGCTTCTGATCGAGAGGGGCGAGCGGGCGACACCATTTGGAAGCATTTCATTCGCGGTGCTGCTTTTTCAAGATCTCGCAATAGTACCTCTACTGATGCTGGTTACCCTACTCGGTGAAGGAGAAGGTTCGTTTGTTACAGCCATGGTGTTCGCGGTCGTAAAGGCGGTTGTGGCGCTGGTTCTGGTCGTCGGAGTCGGACGACTAATATTGCGGCCGGTATATCGCATTATCGCCGAGACAAGGAGTTCTGAACTTTTCGTGGCGACCACGCTGCTCGTGGTTCTTGGGACTGGCTGGTTGCTGTCACTCGTCGGCGTATCGATGGTACTCGGCGCTTTCCTGGCCGGCCTTCTGTTGTCCGAGACCGAGTACAGGCATCAGGTGGAGGCGGACATTCGACCGTTTCGCGGGATACTCCTGGGCTTGTTTTTCATGACGGTTGGAATGTCTATCGACGTCACTTTAATCCAGAGCAAACTGGCGGAAATTACCATGCTCGTTACCGGCCTTATGGTCGGCAAGAGCATCGTGACGGCCGCCCTGTGCCGTGGATTTGGGTCGCCGGTGGGTGACTCGGTGCGGATTGGGTTGCTTCTGTCACAGGGCGGAGAGTTCGGATTTATCCTTTTTCTAACCGCCGGTGCGCTAGGCCTTCTCCCTGCGGAGACCACGCAGATCCTTCTTGCAAGCGTGGCGCTTACAATGGTGGCGACCCCGGTCATGGCATATATCGGCGGTCAATTTTCCTCATCCTGGGCAAGCCGTGATAAACGGTCTATCGCGGGCGTCGAGCAAATGGAAGAATATCCGCACGATCATGTCTTGATCGCAGGCTTTGGCCGCGTTGGCCAAACCGTGGCGCAGATGCTTTCCGCGGGCGGTGTTTCCTATGTGGCTCTGGATCTAGATGCCAGCCGGATTGCCGCTTGCCGCTCCAAAGGCATGCCGGTTTTCTATGGGGATGCGAGTCAGATTGAAATCCTGAATTCTGCCGGGGCGAGCCGCGCGCTGGGTATGATAGTTACAATCGATCAACCTGCAACGGCGGACCAAATTGTTGCGGCTGTCCATGAGTATTTTGCAGATTTGCAAATTTTTGTCCGGGCGCAGGATTTGCGGCATGGCCGCCGTCTGGAAGCAGAGGGAGCAACTCAGGCCGTCCCAGAGGCTCTTGAAGCAAGCCTTCAATTGGGCGCGATTGCGATGACCTCAATGGGCACAAGCTCCGATGAGGTTTTGGGAATTATTCAGGAGCTTCGCAAAGACGACTATGTGAACTTAGGTGACGCTGTTCATGGCAAAAACGATGGATCGAAAAGTCCTGGATGAACAGTTTTCAAAACTGTCCACGAACCCCCCATGAATGGCCGGGTTCGTTAAACTGAAAGCCATTGATTCACTAAAATCGGGGATTCAATAAAAACGGGGATTCAATAAAAACGGGCGGGAAACCCAATGAGTCCCGCCCGTTTTGTTTGCCCGCACGCCCGAGATTACACCGGCGAGAACGGCGCCGTGAAGCAGATCTTGTTTTCCTGGGTGACGAGGTAATCGCCGCCGCCCGGGGGCCAGATCTTCTTGGCCGCGGCTTCTTCGCGGACTTCGCGCCGATGCTCGAGATTTTCATAGGGCCAGACATGGACCCATTTGTTGAGATCGCCCAGATCGGTATACATCGCTATTGAGAGCGGCGACAGCTTGGTGCGCGCTTCGATCGCATCGCCCCAGCTTTTCATCAGGCCGGGTAGGGAGCCGGGTTTGATGATGTATTCGCGCCATTCATAGATCCAGCCCTTGGGGGCGGGGGCCCAGGCGGGCGTGAAGGGCGACGTGAAAAACACTTCCGAATTCTGATGCTCGACGAATTCGCCGATCGCCGGCGGCCAGCCTTCATCCGCGGAGCCCGCGGCGCGGAGTGCTGCGCGTTCCGCCATGTCCGCATAGGGCCAGATATGGATGATCTGGTTCAGCGGGCCGATTTCCGTATATAAAAATGCGGCCAGCTCCGAATGTTTCTTGCGGATATTATATCCGGTTTCGAACCGCTTCATCACTTCGCCCAGCGAGCGTGGCTTCACACGGTATGTCCTGTTTTCGTATATCATGACCTCTCCCTCTTTCTGATTACCCGTTTAAATTCCCGCGATTAGTAACATGGTCCGGCGGCATTATCCAATTCCGACGCCCAGCAAACTGCCGATGGCATAGGTGGCAATCCCCGCCGCCGCGCCGATCAGCACCATGCGCGCGCCGCCGTAAAATGCGTTGCGGCCCGAAAAAAGACTCAATGCCGCGCCGACCAGGAACAGCGCCGCGCCCGATATCCAGGCCGTGGCCGTGAGCGCGCCTCCACCCAGCCCCAACAGGAACGGGATCAACGGCAGGACCGCGCCGACGCAGAACGATATGAAGGACGATGCGGCCGCCCCCCATGGCGAGCCGAGCTCGTCCGGGTTGAGGCCCAACTCCTCTCGCGCCAGCGTGTTCAGCGCGTGCTCCGGGTTGGCGATCATCAGCTTGGTCACCCGCCGGGCTTCATCCATGGGCAGGCCGCGCGCGTTGTAAATCAGGGCGAGTTCCTCCGCTTCCTCTTCCGGATAGCGTTCCAGTTCCTCGCGCTCCTGGGCGATCTGGTATTCATAGAGTTCCCGCTGGGAGCGCATGGAAATATATTCGCCCGCCGCCATGGAAAACGCCCCCGCCAGCAGCCCCGCGATTCCCGTCAGCAGAATGATCTTGGCATCGGCGACAGCGCCCGCGACGCCGAAAATCAGGCAGGTATTCGACACCAGCCCATCATTGACGCCGAACACGCCGGCGCGCAGCGTGCCGCTCTGGCCGATGCTGTGGCGGCCGCCGAATTCGGTCACCGAGGTCGGCATGATGTGGCCGGTCTCGATGTCGGGCTGGGTGTAGATGGAAACCCCCCGCACTTTCAGGGACGCCAGCATGTGACGGGTCCGTTCCGGGGTCAGGGCGCGGGTCAGCAGCGCCACCAGCCGCGCCCGGACCGGCGGGCTGAACGGCGGCGGTTGCGGGTCCATGCCGCGCGCCACGATGGCGGCCTGTTCGTCGGCCGCCCCGGCCAGGTCGCGAAACAGTTTTTGCCGCAGCGGGTTGGGCTCCGCCGCCTCTGCGACGGCGTAAAGCCAGGACGCGGTCTTTTCCTCGTTCCAGGCTTCCAGGTCGTTCTGATAAATGTCGTCGGTCACGTCTGCCAATCCTTCCTGGTGCGATCTTACGTGGTTCGGCGGGGCCGGCAAAGCCACACGTTTGACCAAGACAAAAGCTCTCCCATGGCGCTAGGATCACCTTGGCTGCAAATAGGGGACTCTTATGGATCAGGCAAGCTTATCGACTGCGCGGGTCAACGGTCCGCCGAAATTCAATGGTTTCGATCATGTCAGCGCGCCGTGCCGCGATCTGGATGAAGGTATCCGGTTTTACCGCGACGTCCTGGGCGGCGAACTTGTGGTGCGCGAGGCTGCGTTCGCCCTGTTCAGGATTGCCGGGACCCGGATCGGCATCGGTTCCGCGGGCTGCGTGTTCATGACCGAGCGCGCGGAATATCCGCATTTCGCCTTCAATGTGGGGCCGGCGGAACTGGTCCAGATGAAGGCGTGGCTGACCGCCTGCGGCGTGCCGAGCTCCAGTTTCTGGACCCGCAAAGGCGTGGAAACCCTGATGTTCTTCCGGGATCCGTCGGGCAATGTGATCGAACTGTTTTGCGATTCCGGCTATGACGGCGCGGCCGATCTGCCCAGGGGCCCGGCGCGCGGGCACGGCGCGGCCATCGGCTCCATCGTCGAAGACTTCTGAAATGGGTCAC
>CALGIA010000359.1 GCA_937916005.1 uncultured Rhodospirillaceae bacterium | reverse complement strand
TCCGGTCATAGAACGCGACCGCGTGCGACAATTCATTTGGGTCGACGTATTTTTCGCCTGGGCGGGCGCATCGGCTCAGTAAAAATATCGATGTAAAATCCGACTTGTACAGGTCGGCCGCCCGGCAGGCGATCGCCAGGAACTCACCGCCGGGTTCGAGGACGAAGCGGCGAACCAATGTTTTTTCCAGCCCCACCAACCGTGCGAACAGCGCTTCAAAAAGCGAGATTTCACGCTGGCGCAATGTGTCGATCAGTAATTCGCTTGAAATGGCGTTTTGCTCCGCAAGCTTGCGGGCCAATTCGTCAAGCCCGTCCGCGGGTAGTTTTACATATTCGTGGATCCCCAATATGCCCTGAACGGATCCGACGATTTTGCTGTCGAGGTCGATGGAATCGATTTCGTAATTATTGGCGATATGCTTGCGAAGCGCGGCCGACACCCACCAATACATCTTTTTGGCAAGGCGGGGCGACAGCTCGCTCCGATGCAGCAGGGGCGATTGATAGGCTTCAAATTCCCTTGATGCTTCGACCAGTTCGCTCATGGTTTCGGCCGAAATCTTGGCGCCGTCGTTCCTGATCAGGGTCTCGACCACATCGGGCTCGCCGGAATCCACCAGCGCGTCCGAAACGCCCTCGGAAACGGCCTTACGCACGGCGACGGCGAGACGATGGAGTCTCGTGCGGCTCTGGATAATTCCGATCAATTCCTGATCATCCAGGGCGTTGGACGCAACCAATATGGGATGAGCGACCTCTATTTCGTCATTGGCGAGCGCGGCCACAAGGTCATGCGGCGCGTTCTCATCCTCTGCGAACTGTTTGGCGAGGTTGGCCCGGACCTGCAATTCCACGTCATGGATCAGGCTCCGCAGGATCTGCGCCATGAGGTCGCGTTCAGTTTTCCCCGCAGCGCTATCGGCGTCAAAATACAGCCCGCCCACAGCTTCCGCTAGCCGGTTGCGGGAGGCGGTTGAATTGTCGCGCGCGAGAACAAGAAGGCCTTCGATCCGCGGATAACTAGTCTCTGGGTCGCCAGCTTGTTCTGTTCGCGCTCGGGATTGAACAGCCGATACCATCCCTCAACCATAATAAAATCCGATTAAGGTTGCCCTAAATCAATTAGTTAGCGGATCATGAAGGGCATCGGCAAGAAGGGTATATCAGGATCTATGTTCGCTGCCCTGTGACACTTCAAGCTGCTTGAGAGCGAACAGGAAATCCGGGTCCCGGTGCCAGCGCCGGAGCACTTTTTTCGCCGTAAGGGGCTTAATACCGTCATAAAATGCCAAAACACCCGAAAGTTCATCTGGATCGACAATCTTTTCTCCCGGTCGGGCGCTACGGCTCAACAGGAAAATCGAAGCGAAGTCGGATTTGGCGATTGAAACCGCCTTGCAGGCGATTGCCAATCCCTGGCCGCCCGGTTCAAAAATAAAGCGCCGCACCAGCTTGGGGCGAAGTCCCGAGAGTTCGGCAAACAGATCCTCGAATAGTGTGACTTCTCCCTGGCGCAGGGTCTGGACCAGAAGATCCGGCGTAATTCTCTTTTCCTGATTAAGCTGACTGGCCAGGGTCGCGCCTTTGTTGGTTCCGCCCGCGGCCGTCTCTCCCATTACGAGACCGTCAACCGCATCCTCGATATATTCCTCTAAATCCTCGGGTGTGAGATTGAAGGCGTTGGTAATATGCTCCCGAAGAGCCGCCGAAACCCACCAATACATGCGGCGCGCAAGTTCACTGCCCAAGTCCTTGCGGTGTAAAAGAGGATTTTGAAAGATGTCGATGGTCTTCGATTGTTCGACCAGATATTCCAGCGTTTGTGCGGAAATCTTGGCGCCGCTGTTATCCAGTAATGTCTTTATCACATCGCTGTTGCGGGTTTCGACCAACGCGTCTGAAACCGATTCCGACAGTGAATCCCGCATCGCAACGGCAAGCTGATGGTTCATGGTGCGATGCTGGATGATCTCGATCAGGTCGATATCCTGCAACACAGAACTTTCCCGCAGGATCGGATACGCGACTTCGATCTCGGAATTTGCCAGAATCTGTATCAATTCCTTCGGCGCGGAATCTTCCGTGGCCAGGCGTTCGGACAGGGCCAGGCGCACCGACATTTCCACATCATGGATAAGCTGCCGCAGAATCTCGGTCATCAGCGACCGTTCGCGATCGCTCAGAATTTTGTCCGTATCGAAGAATAAATCACCGACGGATTGCACAAGTCGGGTCCGTCCGTCGACGGACCTGTCTCGCGCCAGCTTGAGTAGACCTTCGAATTCGCTATCAGATTTTACCGGCATATCCATGCCAAACTTTCGCTTTCTGTATGATAATTCAGACACTTGGCCATTCAGTTTAAATTCTGGTTAATTTGGGCGTCGTTTGAAGAAAAAAGGCCAGGTATTTGATGCCAGAGTCCAAGATGAGTTTATGAAAATTTGTATCGCCTTTACACCGTCTTAACGGCAATCGGGCACACTATGCGACAAGGTGGATATTCGGCTTTCCGCCCATAGAGATTTCAAGGGATGCCAATGAAGATATTTCCCGGTGGTTCTTTTCTGCAGATTACCCAGGGGGTCGGCACGCCGGTTCGGCCGAATTCCGGTGGCGCTGCAAATTCAGCGGGGGCGGCTTCCCAACAATTCGCGGATCAGCTCCGCGGCGCAGGCCAAGCCCAGCAAATAGCACCGGCGCGGCAAATTGCCGAAACAATCCTTGCTGCTAATTCTCAGGCTGGCAATTCTCAAGCCGATGGCCCCAAGACGGGCGCACCACCGCGCGATTTGCCGCGCGGCTCATTTATCAATATCAGAGTTTGATCAGCCCTAAGTTGGAGCTCCAGCCGGATCTGCCGGTCTATTCGCCGGTCAATCCCATCAGGCTGCGCGCGAAAGCGCCAGCTTCGAAGGGCCGTAAATCATCCTCGCCCTCGCCGACACCGATGGCATGGACCGGCAATCCATATTTATCCGCCAGCGCAACCAGTACTCCGCCCTTGGCCGAACCGTCCAGCTTTGTGACGATCAGCCCACTGACATTGGTCATTTCCTGAAAGACATCGACCTGGGCATGGGCATTTTGCCCGGTGGTGGCGTCCAGCACCAGCAGGCAGCTATGGGGCGCTTCCGCGTCGATTTTCTTCAGAACGCGAATGATTTTTTCCAAACCAGCCATCAGATCGGCGCGATTGTGCAACCTGCCCGCAGTATCGATAATCAACAATTCCGTTCCCGCCTCCCGTGCCGCGATCAGTGCGTCATAGGCGAGCCCCGCCGCGTCCGAGCCTGTGTCGCGTGCAATAACCGGACACCCGATACGCTCGCCCCATAGTTGGAGCTGGCTGACGCCGGCCGCGCGGTAAGTGTCGCCGGCGGCCAGCATGACGGATCGCCCTTCATTCAGGTAATGCCGGGCAAGCTTTCCGATGGTCGTTGTTTTTCCGACTCCATTGACCCCCACGACCAGCACCACATGCGGTTTTTTCGTGATGTCGACTTCCAGGGGTTTGGCGATGGGCGCCAGAATTTCAGTGATGTCGGCGGCCAGCGCCTCGCGGATTTCATCCGCGGTTACCTCCGAACCGAACCGGGTCCGGGCGATTTCCGCTGTCAGCCGCGCCGCCGTCGCGACGCCGAGATCGGCGGCGATCAGCAGTTCTTCCAGCTCTTCAATCGCAGCATCATCCAGCTTGCGGCCGGTCACGATCCCAGTGATGCCGTCCTTGATCCGCGATGAGGTGCGGCTTAACCCTCCGGCGATCCGCGCCAGCCAGCCTGTTTTGGTGTCACTCATCAGGCGATCGATGCCTCCAGCACGAAGCCGGCGCGGCGTTCAATGCGCGCCGCGACAATGCCGCCGGGGGGCGCCGGACGGTCGAGCAAGACCGGCGCGAAATGTTCCGACCGGGCCTTGCGGCCATCCTCGATCAGGACATTGATCGTCGCACCGGGCCATTGATCGAGGAAGCCGTCAAGCCGGCGCCCGCCTGCCTCACGCAGCCGGGCAGCGCGTTCCCGGCGGACCGCCTTGGGCAATTGGGGCATCCGCGCCGCGGGCGTTCCGGGCCGTTCCGAATAGGGGAAAACATGAAGATATGTCAGGCCGCAATCGTCGATCAGTGCGAGCGTATTGGCAAACATCGGTTCGGTTTCTGTTGGGAAACCGGCGATCAGGTCGGCGCCAAACACGGCATCTGGGCGGCGCGCACGCACGGTTTCGCAAAACTCTATTGCATCGCGCCGCGAATGACGCCGCTTCATGCGCTTCAGGATCATATCGTCCCCGGCTTGCAGGCTGAGATGGAAATGGGGCATCAGCCGTGGCTCTTCGCCGATCAATGCCAGCAGATCGTCGTCGATTTCCACCGCGTCGATCGATGAAAGACGCAGCCGCGGCAGCTCCGGCACCAGCGCAAGCAGGCGGCGCATCATTTGGCCCAGGGTCGGCTTGCCCGGCAAGTCAGCGCCGTAATCCGTGATGTCCACGCCCGACAGCACTATTTCGCCACAACCGGAAGCGACCAGCGCACGCACCTCCTCGACGATCGCGCCGATGGGCACCGATCGGCTGGGACCGCGCGCAAAGGGAATGATGCAGAACGTGCAACGGTGGTCGCAGCCCTGCTGTATCTGAACGAAAGCCCGTGCGCGCAGTGCAAAGCCGGCGACAAGATGACCGGCGGTTTCACGTACCGACATGATATCATCGACCGAAACGCGCGCTTCGTCGGATACAAGAAAATTTTCGGCCAGAAGTTTTTCCCTATTGCCGAGAACCCGGTCGACCTCTTCCATGCCGGCGTAGCGTTCGGGTGAGAGCTGGGCGGCGCAGCCGGTCACGATGATGCGCGCGTCCGGATTGTTGCGCCGCGCCTTGCGGATCGCCTGGCGCGACTGGCGTTCGGCTTCGGCGGTCACCGCGCAGGTGTTGAAAATGATCGCATTGTCGAGCCCGGCGGCCTCGGCATGGCCGCGCATGACTTCGGACTCATAGGCGTTCAAGCGGCAGCCGAAAGTGATGATCTCGGGCCCGCTCATGTCAGCGCCGATAGATCGAGCTCGCCGGCGAAGCTGGTCGCGACCGGTCCGGTCATCATCACGCGACCATCGTCGCGCCAATGGATTTCCAGCGTGCCGCCATCAAGCATGACCGTCACCGTGCGCCCGGTCAGTTCCCGGCGATGGGCGGCGACCGCGGCTGCGCAGGCGCCGGTGCCGCAGGCCAGGGTGATGCCCGCGCCCCGTTCCCACACCCGCAGCCGCAGCTGATCCTTGCCGGTCACCTGGGCGACGCCGATATTGGCGCGTTCCGGAAACATCGGGTCATGTTCAAGCCCCGGCCCGAGATTGGCGAGATCTATCTTTTCGGCATCGTCGACGAAGAACACCGCGTGCGGATTCCCCATGCTGACCGCTGTCGGTTGCATCAAGGGCCCCGCCCCGATTGGCAGGCTCAACGTATCCTGATCCCCGGCCAAGGGTATTTCATTCCATTTCAACCCGGGCATTCCCATGTCCACGGTGACCCACCCATCGTCCATTGCGTTTGCCGTCAGCATACCCGCACGGGTTTGAATCCGCACATTGTCCTGCCCCGTCTCGGCCATCAGCAGCGCGGCGACGCAGCGCGCGGCATTGCCGCAGGCCGCAACTTCGCCGCCATCCGCATTGTGGATTCTCATGAAGGCGTCTGCATTTGCGTCTTCAGGCCGCTCGATCAGGATCAGCTGGTCGCAGCCCACGCCCGTGTGACGGTCCGCAATGGCGCGCGCACCGGCGGCGTCCAGCACAATGGCATCGCGCCGTGCATCCAGGATCACGAAGTCGTTGCCCAGACCGTGCATCTTGGTGAAGTGAAGATTGCTCATAATGGGCCTTATATAGAGAGAACACAGGGTAATACCAACGGCTTTGAAAGCGTTGATATCATCGTTTATGGGGAATTTTCGATTTATCCCTTTACTCGCACGGCTCCGGCGGCAAAATTACCCGGCTAACAACGCAACCGGGGTTGCCGCAGCAGGGGTAGGGGCAGGGACATGGAGCAGCAGATGAAATTCGGAATTGGGCAGCCGGTGCCGCGCACCGAAGACCCGCGCTTTCTTAAAGGCGAGGGCAATTATGTCGATGACATGATTCTTCCGGGTCAGGCTTACGGCTATGTGCTGCGTTCCCCCCATGCCCACGCCAAGGTCCTATCCGTCGACACCGCCGCCGCCGAGAGTTCTCCCGGCATTCTGTTGGTGCTGACCGGCGCCCATATCGCGGCCGAGGGAATTGACGGCATCCCAAGCTTTGTCCCGCCCATGGCGTTCGGCGCGCCAATGCCCAAAGCCAGCCCCAAGCATCCGATCCTCGCGCGGGACCGGGTGCGCCATGTGGGCGATCCGGTGGCGTTCGTGGTTGCCGAGACGTTGGAACAGGCAATGGATGCGGCGGAGCTGGTGGAAATCGATTACGAAGCTCTGCCCGCCATCGCGTCCACGGCCGGTGCGACCAAAGACGGCGCGCCACTGGTCTGGGACGCTGCTGACAATAATATCTGGTTCACGGTGGAGCGCGGCGACAGGGCGGCGACCGACGCGGCCTTTGAAAAAGCCAGCCACATCACCCGGCTCACGATCAATAACAACCGCGTGTCGGCCAATGCCATGGAGCCGCGCGCGACCAATGTGTCCTATATGGCCGCCACCGATCATGCGACCATCTACACCGAAAGCCAGGCGCCCCACGCTCAGCGCACCCATTTTTCCAAGGTGTTTGGCAGGCCCGAGCATCATTTCAGGGTGGTTAGCCCCGATGTGGGCGGCGGCTTCGGCATGAAGAACAATCTTTTTCCCGAAGACGCCCTTTGTTTTCTCGCCGCGCGTCGTATCAAACGCCCGGTCAAATGGACGGCAAGCCGGACCGAAAGCCTGATGAGCGATTCCCATGGCCGCGATGCCATGACCGAGGCCGAACTGGCGATCGATGCAAACGGAAAGTTTCTCGCACTTCGGATTCGGACCAACCATGCGGTCGGCGCGTATCTGGGCGAGGCGGCCCCGGTCCCCGTCGGTCTCGGCTCGACGCTTTATGTCGGCGTCTATGATTTCGAGGCGGTTGATATCGCGGTCAATGCTGTATTCACCAACACCACCTTCGTCGGTCCCTATCGCGGGGCCGGCCGGCCGGAAGCGGTCTATGTGGTCGAACGGATGGTTGACGCCGCGGCGCGCGAACTGGGTATTGATCCGGTCGATATCCGCCGCCGCAATTTTATTCCCGAAACCGCGATGCCGTATGAAACCAGCGTCATGTCCGTGTACGACACCGGTGAATTCGACCGGTTGACGGATGTTTCCCTGGAATTGGCCGATTACAGCGGCTTTGATGCGCGCAAGAACGAAAGCGTGGCGAACGGAAAACTGCGTGGTCTCGGCATGACCTATTTCATCGAGGTCGGCGCGCCGTTCAACGAGCGCATGGAGCTCTATTTCGACGAAAGCGGCGGGGTCAGCGTCGTGGCCGGCACTCATAACCACGGTCAGGGGCATGAAACAGTCTATGCCCAAATGGTGTGCGAATGGCTAGGCGTGCCGTTCGAAAGCATCCGCCTGGTGCAGGGCGACACCGACACCGCTGCCTATGGGCGCGGCACCTATGGGTCGCGCTCCATGACCATTGGCGGCTCGGCGCTCAAGGATGCGGCTGACAGGGTGATCGAAAAGGCCAGAAAGATGGCGGCCCATCTGCTGGAGGCCGCCGATACGGATATGGAATTCAGTGACGGGGTCTTTACCGTTGCCGGAACGGATAAATCCATCGGGATTGTCGATGTGGCCAAGGCGTCTTTCATGCCCATGGGTTGGCCGGCGGAATTCGGCATCGGGCTGGAAGCCACCGGTAGTTTCGCGCCGACAAACGGCAATTACCCCAATGGCTGCCATGTTTGCGAGGTCGAGGTGGACCCCGAAACCGGCAAGGTCGATATCGTTCGCTATACGGGCGTCGATGATTCCGGCATCATTTTGAACCCCCTGCTGCTCGCCGGGCAGATTCATGGCGGTATTTCCCAAGGGCTCGGTCAGGCCTTGATGGAAGACGTGACCTATGACCCGTCATCGGGGCAGCTCCAGGCCGGCAGCTTCATGGATTACTGCATGCCGAGAGCCGACGATATGCCATCCTTTGTGCTGGATGATGTGGAAATACCCTGCGCGACAAATCCGCTGGGGGTCAAGGGCGCCGGCGAATCCGGCACCGTGCCGGCGGTCCCGGTCATTATTCATGCCATACTCAATGCATTGTCGGACTATGGCGTCCAAAATATCGACATGCCCGCCACGTCCCAGCGCGTCTGG
The DNA here is from genome assembly GCA_937916005.1 of uncultured Rhodospirillaceae bacterium. GTDB lineage: Bacteria > Pseudomonadota > Alphaproteobacteria > MPNO01 > MPNO01 > CALGIA01. The sequence goes on along the minus strand of CALGIA010000359.1, from coordinate 772 downwards.
CGGGCTATTCAAAACGGAAAGGCTGCTCAAGCGTGAATGATACTTCCATCGATGCGAAAACCCGGCTGCGGGACATCATCACCGAAAAATCCTTGAGCCATGGCGACTTCAAACTCGCCTCTGGCGCCACCAGCGGCTACTATTTCGACATGAAACCCACCATGCTGGACCCCGATGGGTCCGGGTTGATCGCCGATCTGATCCTCGATGCGCTGGAGGGTGAGACCGTCGATTGCATCGGTGGCCTGGCCTATGGCGCGATTCCGCTGGTCGTGGCCGTGGTGCAGCGATCGGCCCAGCGTGGCCGGCCCTTGCAGGGGTTCTACGTGCGCAAGGAACAAAAGGACCGTGGCGCGGAACGCCTGATCGACGGCAATCTGGTCGAAGGGGGCGTCGCCGTCGTGCTCGAAGATGTCACCACAAAGGGGGGCTCGTCCCTAAAAGCGGTGACGGCGGTGCGCGAAGCGGGCTGTACCGTGAACCATGTGATCGCGGTTGTCGACCGGCTCGAAGGCGCGGAAGCCACCTTGCGTGACAATGATTTAAAACTTACAGCGTTACTGACCCGCGCCGATTTCGGCGGTTGATTCGCTGATTTCATCGGGAAACTTGCTCTGATACACTAACAAGCCTCAACAGGGAGAATAACTACATGACTCTATATAAAAAGGGCGTGTTCGGCGCCACATTAGCGGTCGTGGGCGCGCTTCTGCTTAGCCCCGCAATCGCCTCCGCCAAGGTTTTCTATGAAGGCAGAACTATCAAGATCATC
>CALGIA010000358.1 GCA_937916005.1 uncultured Rhodospirillaceae bacterium | reverse complement strand
AACGCCAGGATACGCCGCCTTCATTCTCCATCACCAAGATTCAGCTATAGCTCGCCCCGTAGCCACCGACGGCACTAGCTGCTCCGGCACTCCTCCCCTTGACTGCATTCTCATCCAAGACTCATCTGCAGTACGCTCGAACTCGACAATTATTCCGAGCCCCTCTGGCAGTATGTGGGCGGTTTTCACCGAGCAGGAACAGCTTTCCGTCCCTGAACCCGGAACCCTCGCCATCTTCGGCCTCGGCCTCGCCGGACTGGGCTTGATGCGGCGGCGCAAGCGGGTGGCTGCATAACGACGGCACACACACCAAGCAACCGACACAGACAGAGCGGCGGTATCCTTCATCGGGTCCCGCCGTTCTTCTGTTGAGGCACCTGCGCTTCGGATTAAACCAATGAGGGCATCCCGCTGGCTCCGGGTGCGGGCGCTATCGTCGCCATGCGTGTCTCGCGGCGCATCGTGTCTGTCATCGTGTCCATAGTTTTCTTCTCCATAAGAAGGTTGGGTTGAATTCGAGTTGTCATATCGGCCACATGTGGCCGTTTTGGCGTTCGCTCGGTTGGCGGCCTCTCGTGTGCGATTGGCCTCTTTCCGCGCTTCTCTCTTCTCCGGCTCGGCGTATTCTTTGACGTAGCGCCTCCCACGCGCCCTGCTGCGTCAGCGTGTGTGGCGCGCACTCCGCGGGCCGCGCGGGGCCCTCCCGTGGACTACCGGGACAACCCGCAACACCGCCTACCGCATCACAGCAAGTGGCCCAGTTTTAAGCCGCCCTTTGGACCTATTTTACTCCGCCGTTGACAACAGCTTCGGCGACTGGAACGTTCGACACGTATATGATGAGAACAACCTTCACTACCGTTTCTCGGATGCGAAAACCTTTCTAATTTTGGAAAAGCGTGGAAGGCTCCCCGCGCAAATCAACCGAACTTCCGATGGCAAGTTTGAATTCAGGTTCAAATACGGCTTTGGTCGCTGGGGGGATCGGGGTGGACTCGGTGGGTGGGTCACAAGGGTGGCCATATGATCACCGATCGAAATTATTTCTTTTTCCAGGCATATGAACTTTTGGGCCGTCACCTAATTCAAGGGCGCCATCTCCCCCCATCCCGCCACATCGTTAATTTGTTGTTGCATCGGCTTTCGCAATCGGCGCTAAATAATGCGCCGTGGATTTGATGACGGTCGCGCAGTTCTGGAAACAATCGGCCGGAAGCTGAACGGAAGAAACAAGAAACAACTGAATAAGGAGGATCGAATGACTTACCGAGCGTCTAAACCCGTCGCCCTCGCCGCCGCAATCGCGGCCCTGGGTGTTTTGAGCCAGCCAATCTCGGCGGCTCCGTATTTTGAAGGCAGGACCATCACCGTCCAGGTTCCATCGGGTTCCGGCGGCACCTATCATGTCTATTGCCAGATCGTGCAGCGCAATATCGGGCGCCACATTCCCGGCAATCCAACAACCGTGATCCAGAACCGTCCGGGCGGCGGCGGCGCCAAGTCGGCGGCCTATATGTCGAAAGTCGCCCCGAAGAACGGATCGATCATCGCCATGATCGCGCCCGGCACGATCACCACGCCGCTGGTGCGCAATGTCAAGTTCGACGCCCGCGAATTCAACTGGCTGGGCGCCGTGGCGGCCCGTTCATCGGCCATCTGGTTCTGGCACACGTCCGGCATCAAGACCCTGCAGCAAATCAAGGACAAGGAAGTCACCATCGCCTCCACCGGGTTTTCGTCCGGCGGCTCGGTGATGCCGAGAATGATCAATAGCCTGCTCGGCACCAAGATGAAGATCATCTATGGCTACAAGGGTGGCGGAGCGCTCAACCTGGCGGTCGAACGTCAGGAAACCCAGGGGCGGTGGAATTTCCGGTCCGGATTTACCGGCGTGCGGCCAAGCTGGTTGCCGCAGAAAAAGATCGTCCCGGTCATCGCCATGGGGCCGCGCGACCCCCTGATGAAGGGCATTCCCCATCTGCGCGACATGCTGAAGAACGGCTCGGTCGCACAGAAGATGTATGACGTCATGGGCATGAACTTCGAAGTCGGCCAGGCATTTTACGCACCGCCCGGCACCCCCAAGAATATCGTGGGTATTCTGAGAAAGGCCTTCGCCGACATGATCGCCGACCCGCGCACCAAGGAAGATATCCTGAAACGCGGAATCGAGTTCTCGCCCAAATCGGCGAAACAGGTCGAAGCCGAAATCGCCAAGGGCTTCGACGCGGTCTCGCCCGCGGTTCTGAAGGGCCTGAAAGCCATCTACGCCAAGGCAAAATCCTGATCGATCGCGTCTAACCAGGCCGCATGCGCCGCCTCTCGGGGCAAGCGCATGCGGCCTTTTTTATGACGTCAGACCATCATCCCCAGAACCCCGGGCAGCCAGAGGCTGAGCGCCGGAAACAGCGCAACGATGGCCAGCCGCGTCAGATCGGCGATGAAAAACGGTATGATGCCGCTGAAAATGGTCTTCAGGGGCACTTCCGGCGCCATGCCGTGCAGCACGAAGGGGATGATCCCGATGGGCGGCGTGATCTGGCCGATCTCGATCACCATGATATTGAGAATGCCCCACCAGATCGGATCATAGCCAAGCCCGACCACCAGCGGGAACACCACGGGCAGGGTGATGATCATCGCCGCCACCGTCTCGAAGATACTGCCGAGCACGATATACATCACCAGCAGCAGGAAGATCACGACCCATGACGGCAGTTCCGATGCCTGGATCGCGCCGACCAGAGTAACGGGCAGCTGGCTCAGGGTCATGAAGAACGTAAAAACCGTCGCGCCGATGATGATGATGTAGATCAGCCCGGTGGTCGCGGCGGTTTGCGCCAGCACGTCACGGACGACGCCCACATTCAGCCGGCCGCGCATCCACAGGAACAGGAACGAGATGATGCAGCCGACGGCCGCCGCTTCGAGCACCGTGAAGACGCCGCCATAGATGCCGCCGCTGACCACGGCTGCCAGAAAGATCACGCCCCAGCTGTCGCGAAAGACGCGCTTTCGTTCGTTCCAGGGCATGCGCGGGCCGGCGGGGCCGGAGTCGGGCCGCACCCGGACGATGATGGCGATTGTGGCGAAATAGATCGCGATGCAGATCAGGCCGGGGATGACCGCCGCCGTGAACAGCGCGATCACGAACTGCTCGGTCAGCACCGCATAGAGCAGCATCAGATTGGACGGCGGGATCAGGATCCCCAGCGTGCCCCCGGCGGCGATCACGCCGACCGAGAGCGTCGGATGATAGCGCCGCGCGGTCATTTCGGGCAGGGCGATCCGCATGAAGGTCGAGGCGGTCGCAAGCGATGAGCCGCAGATCGCGCCGAACGCGCCGCAACCGGCCACCGTGGTCATGGCGAGCCCGCCGCGATAATGCCCGATCATGGCGTAAAACAGCCGGTACAGATCGCCCGACAGACCGGCGGCCGCGGCGAAACTGCCCATCAGCAGGAACATGGGAATCGCGGCCAGCTCCTGGGTCACCAGCACCTGGGTCGGCGCGGTGGCGAACATCTTGATGGCCGGGTCGAGGCCGATCAACACGGACACGCCGCCGAATCCCGCCACGGCCATGGCGATGCCGATCGGCACATGCAGCAGGATCAGCGACAGCATCACGACAATGCCGGTCACGGCAATGACCATCGTATCCATTATCGCTCTCTTCCGAGACAAGCTCGGCGCCGGCCCGCTCCCCCACCCGGCCACC
>CALGIA010000357.1 GCA_937916005.1 uncultured Rhodospirillaceae bacterium | reverse complement strand
GGGCTTATTACTATCTGTTCCCATTGACACCCATATATACCCATGATATCCCATGATATCCCATTTTAATTCGGATGGGGTAATTGCGCGTGGTCCCGGAATTGCCACGCAAAGACCATGGCGGACGTAACTTGAGCACATTTCTGTCGACATATTCGAACAAGGTCGACCGCAAGGGGCGGGTTTCGGTTCCCGCTGCCTACCGCGCCGCGCTGTCCGGGGCAAGTTTCCAGGGCGTCATCGCTTACCCCTCACTGACCGATCTCGCGATTGAATCCTTCGGGCGCGAGATGCTTGAGCGGATGAACCAGGAGCGCCTGTCCCGATCCATGGAGGGCGGCGCGTTCGAGGAAGTCCTGCTGGGCGGCGGCAATGACTCGGTGGTGGAGACCGTCATGGCCATGGCCCATGAATTGCCGTTCGATGGTGAAGGCCGGATCATTCTGCCGGCGGCGCTTTGCGAGCATGCCGGTATTGACGACCGCGCCGTGTTTGTCGGCCGCGGATCGCGGTTTCAGATCTGGGCGCCCGAACCTTATGCAAAACGGCAGGCCGACGAGGTCGCAAAATTTCGCCAGCGTCTGAACGGGGGAGGGGCATCGTGACTGTTTCTCCGACCGTTTCCCCGGCCATTTCAGATATCGGAATCCATCGACCCGTCATGCTGGCCGAAATGCTTGATGCGATCGGCCCGCGCGACGGCGAGGTTTATGTGGACGGCACATTTGGTGGCGGGGGATACAGCAAGGCCCTGCTCGATGCGGCCGACTGCCGGGTTTGGGGCATTGACCGCGACCCCGATGCAGTCGCGCGTGGCGCTGAAATGATCAAACGTTATGACGGGCGTCTGGCGGTGATGCAGGGCCGCTATGGCGATATGGACACTCTGCTGGCCGCGCGTGGTGTTGGCCCGGTCGATGGCGTCGCCCTCGATATCGGCGTCTCGTCCATGCAGATCGATGAGGCCGAGCGCGGTTTTTCATTTCGTCATGACGGGCCGCTCGATATGCGCATGGAACAGTCGGGACCCAGCGCCGCCGACGTGGTCAACGACACCGACGAAGCGCCCCTTGCCGATATCATTTACCGCTACGGCGAAGAGCGCGCCTCCCGTCGGATCGCCCACGCGATCGTCGAGGCGCGGCGCGAGACGCCCATCACGCGCACGCTTCAGCTTGCCGATATCGTCCGCCGCGCATCGCGCCGTCCCCGCAAGGACCGGGGCAAGACCATCGATCCCGCGACGCGGACATTTCAGGCTCTGCGGATTTATGTCAATGACGAACTGGGCGAACTGCGGCGTGGTCTTTCGGCCGCCGAAGCGGTGCTGGCGCCGGGCGGCCGGCTCGCGGTGGTAACCTTCCACTCGCTGGAAGATCGCGAAGTGAAGAACTTCTTTCAGGACCGGACCGGCCGGAACCCGCGTGGATCCCGTCATTTGCCCGAGGCCACAAACGCCGCCCGGGAGGCTGACTCCGCCCTGCCCACTTTCAGCGTGATGGCGCGCGGCGCGATCCGTCCCGGCGACGACGAAATCAAAATTAATCCGCGCGCCCGATCCGCACGGCTCCGCGCGGGCGCGCGTAACGATAATGCCGCCCTTGGGTCCGCCGGACTGGATGGGGGGGCGTCATGATCAGGCCGTCATCCGCCGCATGGGTCGTTCTTGCCGCCGGGCTGTGCACCGGGTTGTTTCTGGTCAAGCAACAGGTGCGGGCGCTGGAGACGCGGCTTGGGCAGCTCAATGAATCGATTCTGGATGATCAGCAGGCCATTCACGTGCTGCGCGCCGAGTGGAGCTATCTCAACCAGCCGTCCAGATTGGGCGATCTGGGCCGCCGCCTGTTGCACCTGGAACCGCGTGAAGGACAGGAAATAACCTCGATCGAAGCGCTTGGGAAACAGCGCAAGTCAAGGCCTCCGGTTCCGTATTTGCCCAGGCCGGATCTTGACGCCCACACCTCTCCCCTGGTGTCGCCGGGATACGCCATGCCGATTTCAGTCGCGCCGGACCCGGAACAGGGCCCATCGAATGACACCGGTTGGATTCACGCCATTCTTACCGGGCTGGATGGCGCGCCCAGGTTGGAAGACACGCAATGAGCAGCCGCCCATCACGCCATCTGACCATCGTCAGGCTTGAGGGCGAACGCAAGCAGGCGGTCGAGACCGGGCGGAATCGGCTGCTCGTGGCCGCCGCATTGTTCGCGGCCGGGTTTTTGGTAATCGGTGGCCAGCTGGTGAATGTCGCTTTGCTGCAATCCGGCGATGAACCCAATCTCGCCAGGCAGCGGGCATCGGAGCAAATCCGCACCGGCCGGGCCGATATTGTCGACCGTAACGGAATCCTGCTTGCCACCAGCCTTGCGACGGAATCGCTCTATGCGGATCCCAAGATCGTGCCTGACGCGAAACGGGCCGCCAGGCGGCTCGTCAAAATCCTGCCCGATCTCGACCGGGAGGCCATTCTTGCGAAATTGACATCCAAACGGCGGTTCGTCTGGCTCAAGCGTCATCTGACGCCGGAACAGCAATATGAGATAAACCGCCTCGGCATTCCCGGGTTTGATTTTCAGCACGAAGAACGCCGCGTCTATCCCCTTGGCCGGCTCGCGGGTCATGTGCTCGGTCAGACCGATGTGGACAATCGCGGACTTGCCGGGGTCGAGCGCTTCTTTGATGAAGATTTGCGCGCCCGCCATGCGCCGCTGGTTCTGTCGGTCGATGTCCGCGTTCAAAACATTGTCGCCCAGGAGCTTCGCCGCGCCCGGCGTGAATTCCGGGCCGTCGGCGCATCTGCGATGGTGCTGGATGCCCGCAACGGCGAAATCATCGCCATGGTGTCCCTGCCGGATTTCGATCCCAACCAATCGTCCGGTATCAGCGATTCCGCGCGGTTCGATCGAAACGCCCTCGGCGTTTATGAGATGGGTTCCACACTGAAGATCTTCACCACCGCCATGGCGTTGGAGACCCGCGTCGTCGGAATGGCCAGCGGCTACGATGCGACCCGGCCAATTCAGGTCTCGCGATACTGGATACGGGATCACAGCGCCAAGCGCCGCTGGCTTTCCGTGCCGGAAATTTTCATCTATTCGTCCAATATCGGATCGGCCCGAATGGCCATGGCCGTCGGGGCCAAGCGTCAACGCGCTTTTTTGGGCCGGTTTGGCCTGTTGTCACGCCCGTCGATCCAGCTTGCCGAAGTCGGCGCGCCGATGACGCCCACCACATGGCGCGACATCAACACCATGACGATCGGCTTTGGTCACGGCATCGCGGTCAGCCCGGTGCAGCTTGTGGGCGGCGTCGCCGCCGTCGTAAATGGCGGCGTGTTCTTTCCGCCGTCGCTGGTTGTCAGGTCGAAGGATACGCCGATTATCGGCACACGCGTATTGTCTCCGGTAACGTCCGAAAAAATGCGCCGGTTGATGCGGCTCGCCGTCGAGCGGGGCACCGGGCGGCGCGCGGCCGCGACCGGGTACGTGGTTGGCGGAAAAACCGGCACGGCGGAAAAAATCTCCGCGCGGCGTTATTCGAAAACAAAATTGCTGTCGTCCTTCGTGGGTGCGTTTCCCATCCAGGCGCCGCGTTATGTGGTGTTCGCCATGCTGGATGAACCGAGCGGAAACCATCGGACACGCGGCTATGCCACGGGCGGCATGGTGGCGGCGCCGATTGTTTCGAACATCGTTTCCCGGATGGGTCCGATCCTTGGAATTCCACCGGTTGATGAAGATGCGCGCAAGCTGAAACGCCAGATGGCGATACGGGTCATGACCATGCGGAATGGAGTGCGTCGGATTGCATCTGAATGATCTCATCCATGCCGCCGGCGGCGGCGCGACTTCGGATATCGCTTCAGTCGATATCACCGGTATTACGTCGGATTCCCGTTCCGTGAAGCCCGGCTTTCTGTTCGCCGCGGTGCCCGGTCTCTCGGTCGACGGCCGTGATTTCATCGCCGATGCCCTGGCCCGCGGCGCCCAGGCCGTGATGGCGCAGCCGGGCGTTTCCCTCGACAGTGACGCCGAGGCGCGCGGCGTCCGGCTGGTCACCAACGACAATCCGCGCCGCGGTCTCGCCCTGATGGCGGCGCGGTTCTATAACGCCCAGCCCCGGGTCACCGCCGCCGTGACCGGGACCAACGGCAAAACATCGGTGGCGTGGTTTACCCGCCAGATCTGGACTCATCTTGGATATAGCGCGGCCAGCATGGGGACCCTTGGAACCCATGCGCCGAACCGGACCATCAAAGGGTCTTTGACAACGCCCGATCCGGTCGCGCTGCATCGCGAATTATCGGAACTGGCCGCCGCCGGGGTGGATCATCTGGCGCTGGAGGCATCGAGCCACGGGCTTTCCCAGCATCGTCTCGACGGTATCGCCATTTCCGCCGGCGCTTTCACCAATTTGTCGCGGGACCATCTCGATTACCACCGGACCATGGCGGATTACCGGGCGGCGAAGCTGCGCCTGTTCGAGACGTTGCTGAGCCCCGGCGCGGCCGCTGTCCTGAACGCCGATACGGCTGAATTCAAAAGTTTCGCCGACGCGTGCGACAAGCGCGGCTGCCGGGTGATCGGCTATGGCGAACAGGGCCGCGAAATCCGGCTCGAAGCCCTGAGCCCGACGCCCCAGGGACTGGTTATGTCGGTGCATCTGTTCGGCAAGCAGCGTGAGATCGCGCTGCCCCTGCCGGGAGCTTTCCAGGCGGCCAATGCGCTTTGCGCCCTGGGTCTCGTGGTGGCGTGCGGCGATGATTCCGAAGCCGCCCTTGCCGCTCTGCCCCTGCTCGAAGGCGTTCCTGGCCGGTTGCAGCTGGCCGTGCGCCGCGATCATGGCGCGCCGGTCTATGTGGATTACGCCCATACGCCCGATGCGCTGTCCAATGTGCTGACCGCCCTTCGCCCCCATACGGAGGGAAGACTGTTCGTGGTCTTTGGCTGTGGCGGCGACCGGGATCCGGGCAAGCGGCCGATGATGGGAAAAATCGCCCATGATCTCGCCGACATCGCCATCGTGACCGACGATAATCCACGGGGCGAAGCGCCGGCCCTCATCAGACGCCAGATCATGGATGCCTGCCCCGATGCCCGCGACATCGGCGACCGGGGTGAAGCGATCCGCGTCGCCGTGTCCGAATTGCTGCCGGACGATGTGCTGGTGATTGCCGGCAAGGGGCATGAGACCGGCCAGATCATCGGCGATAAAATTCTTCCCTTCGACGATGTTCTCGTGGCGCGGGATGCTGTCCTCCAAATGGATGGAGGCGCATCATGACGACACAATCCGGCGCTGTTCTGTGGACCGCCGCCGAGGCCGCCGCCGCGACCGGCGGGCGAAACAGCGCGGATTGGCGCGCATGCGGCGTCTCGATCGATAGCCGGACCATCGCCCGGGACGATCTGTTCGTTGCGCTCAACGGTCCGTCCTTTGACGGACATGAATATGTCGGTCCGGCACTGGCGTCCGGCGCCGCCGCCGGTTTGGTCAGCCGCACCCCCGACCATCTCGCCCCCGACGCGCCCTTGCTGGTGGTGGGCGACACCATGGATGCGCTGAACGCGCTCGGGTCCGCCGCCCGTGACCGCAGCGTCGCCCGTATCGCTGCGGTGACCGGAAGCGCCGGCAAGACCGGCACCAAGGAAGCGCTCCGCCATGTTCTGTCGGGCCAGGGCAAAACCTCGGCGAGCCTGTCCAGCTTCAACAATCACTGGGGCGTGCCCCTGTCGTTGTCCCGCATGCCTGCCGACGCCGCCTATGGCGTGTTCGAAATCGGCATGAACCATGAGGGTGAAATATCGCGACTGGTGCGGCTGGTGCGTCCCCATGTGGCGATTATTACCAATGTTGAGCGCGCCCATACGGAATTCTTTCCATCGGTCGAAGCGGTCGCCGACGCCAAGGCCGAAATTTTCGACGGTATGGTCGATGGCGGGACAGTGGTGCTGAACCGGGACAACCCGCATTTCGACCGGCTTCAACGGGCCGCCGAATTGCGTGGCATTGAAAACATGCTGAGCTTCGGCGCAGATGATGCGGCCGATGCGCGCCTTGTTGACTGCACGCTCGATCCGTCGTCCAGCACGGTTTCAGTCGATATCTGCGGCCGGAAAATCGACTGCCGCATTGGCGTTCCCGGATATCACTGGGTGATGAACAGCCTGGCCGTCCTGGCTGCGGTCCGCGCGCTCGGCGCCGATGTTGATCAGGCTGCAATCGCTCTGGGCGATCTGGTCTCACTCGATGGACGGGGCCGGGTTCACCAGATCGGTCCGGCCGGCGCGCGCTATACCCTTGTTGATGAAAGCTATAACGCCAATCCCGCTTCGGTCAGGGCCGCGATCGAGACTCTGGGCCGCATGTCGCCTGCCGCCGGCGGGCGTCGCGTCGCGGTGCTGGGCGCCATGCGCGAGCTCGGGCCGGACTCGGCCGCGCTGCATGGCGAACTCGCCGCCACGTTGATCGACAATCACATTGATCTGGTTCATGCGGCCGGCGAAATGGGCGAGGCCTTCAAGTTGCTGCCCTCAGACATGCAGGGCGCGCTTGGCGAAAGCGGTGAAGACATCGTCGATGATGTTGCGGGCTCGCTGCGTCCGGGCGATGTGGTGATGGTCAAGGGCTCCAATGCAAGCCGCATGAGCGTCGTTGTCGCCGCGTTGCTTGCCGCCAGTGATCCAGGCGCGGGGAGGGGGTGAGAACAGATGCTTTATAATCTCCTCTTTCCGCTCGCCGATGAATTCGGCCTGTTCAATCTGTTTCGTTATATCACGCTGCGGACCGGCGGCGCCGTCGTGACCGCGCTTATCGTCAGTTTCATTCTGGGCCCGCCGGTCATTCGCTGGCTTAAAAGCAAACAGGCGGAAGGCCAGCCGATCCGCGATGACGGCCCCCAATCCCACTTGCTGACCAAGAAGGGCACGCCGACCATGGGGGGCGTGTTGATCCTGTTCGCCGTGTCGGTGGCAACGCTCCTGTGGGCCGATCTGACCAACGGATTTGTCTGGGTCGCCCTGCTGGTCACCCTCGGATTTGGCGCCATCGGATTCGCCGACGATTACATCAAGCTGACCAGCCGTTCAAGCAAGGGGCTGTCCGGCAAAGCCAAGCTGCTGGCGCAAATCGTCATTGGCTGCGCCGCAGCATACTGGATCACCATACTGACCCCGCAACCATTGTCCACCGGCGTTACGGTTCCGTTCTTCAAGGATGTGTTGCTGCCGTTCGGGGCGTTTTTCGTGGCTTGGGCGATATTTGTTATGGTCGGCGCATCCAACGCCGTCAATCTTACCGACGGTCTCGACGGGTTGGCCATCATGCCGGTGCTGATCGCGGCGGCGTGTTTTGCGCTGATCGCCTATCTGGTCGGCAATGCCGTGTTCTCGAACTATCTTCAGATCCACTTTGTGCGCGGGACGGGCGAACTCGCCGTGTTCTGCGGCGCGCTGGTCGGCGCGGGGCTCGGTTTCCTGTGGTTCAATGCGCCGCCGGCGATGGTGTTCATGGGCGATACAGGGTCGCTCTCCATGGGCGGTGCGCTCGGCGTGGTCAGCGTCGCCACCAAGCATGAAATGGTGCTGGCCATCATCGGCGGTCTGTTCGTGCTCGAAACGGTCTCGGTCATTGTCCAGGTTGCCTCTTTCAAGATGACCGGCAAGCGGATCTTCCGCATGGCGCCGCTGCATCACCATTTCGAACAAAAAGGCTGGGCCGAATCCACCATTGTCATCCGGTTCTGGATCATCGCCACGATTTTGGCGCTGGTCGGGCTCGCCACGTTGAAGCTGCGGTGATGGCGATGATTGAAAATACCGCCCGCCGCAACCAGAACATCGCCGTCTTCGGACTGGGCGTTTCGGGTATCGCGACGGCTTCCGCCCTGGCCCAAAGCGGCGTCCATGTAACCGCCTGGGATGATGGCGCGGCGGCGCGCACCGCCGCCGGCCAACAGGGGATCACGCTGGCCGATCCGAGAAAGACCGACTGGTCGGATATGGATGCGCTGGTGCTGAGCCCCGGCATTCCCCTGACCCATCCGGAACCCCATGAAATTGTCCGCCTGGCCCAAGCCGCCGACTGCCTCATTCTCGGCGACATCGAGCTGCTGGCGGAAGCCTGCCCCGACGCAACATTCATCGCCATTACCGGCACCAACGGCAAGTCGACGACCACGGCCCTGATCGGGCATGTACTGGAATCCTGCGGGCTCAACATACAGATCGGCGGCAATCTGGGTCCGCCGGCATTGTCGCTGGAACCGCTGCGCCGCGATGGCGCCTACGTGCTGGAACTGTCGTCCTATCAACTGGATTTGACGCATGAAGCGCGTTTCGATATCGCGGTGTTGCTCAATATCAGCCCCGACCATCTGGACCGTCATGGCGGCATGGATGGCTATATCGCCGCCAAGAAACGGATCTTCCGCAACCGGGAAAATGGCGGACAGGTCGCCGTGATCGGCGTGGACGATGCCCATGGCGTTGCGCTGGCGGATGACATCGCCGCCCGGGATGGCTGGCGGGTCATCCGGATTTCGTCCCGGACACCGGTCACGGGCGGCGTGTACGTCATCGACGGAAGACTGTTTGACCATATGGACGGGAATGCCGGCGCGCCGTTTGAGGTCTGTGATCTAAGCGCCGTGATCACATTGCCCGGCGCGCACAACTGGCAGAATGCGGCAGCCTGCTATGCGGTCGCCCGGATCATGGAATTGACGCCCGGCGATATCGCGGAAAAGCTGGCCCTTTATCCCGGGTTGGCCCATCGCCAGGAAACCGTTTCCCGCATATCGGGCGTCCTTTATGTGAACGATTCCAAGGCCACCAACCCGGACGCCGCATCGCGCGCGCTGGGATCCTACGACACGATCTACTGGATTGCCGGTGGACGCGCCAAGGACGGCGGGCTCGGCCCGGTCCTGCCCCTGCTCGACCGCGTGCGCCACGCCTTCCTGATCGGTGAGGCCGAGGGTTCCTTCGCCGATGAACTGAACGACCGGATACCCTTCGACAGATGCGGCGATCTTTCATCGGCCCTGTCCGCGGCCCATGCGCTGGCCCAGGCCGAACAGATCGACGGCGCGGTTGTTCTGCTGTCGCCCGCCTGCGCGTCGTTCGACCAGTGGCCCAATTTTGAAGCGCGGGGCGATGCGTTCCGGCAACAGGTTCAGGCCTTCGCGGCGGAGGGCGTCCAATGATTGCCCTGACCCGCACGGATACATCCCTGGTCGGCCAGTGGTGGTGGACAATCGATCGCTGGACCGTCGCCGCCGTCGCCGTGCTGATCGGATTCGGCGGGTTGTTGGCCCTGGCGGCGAGTCCCGCCGTGGCGGCCCGGCTTAACGTGGATCCGTTTTATTTTGCCGCCCGCCAGATGGCCTTTTACGCCCCCGCATTGTTGGTGATGTTCGCCGTGTCCCTGATGACGCCCCATCACGTGCGTCGTCTCGCCCTTGTGGTGTTCGGTGGTTCCGTGATCCTGCTCGTCGCCACCTTCTTCATAGGTGTCGATGTCAAGGGCGCGCGGCGCTGGATCGATCTCGGGTTGGTCACCATTCAGCCCTCGGAATTCATCAAGCCTTCGTTTGTGGTGATCACGGCCTGGCTGTTCGCCGCCCATCGAAATCAGGAAAATCCCAACGGAAACCTGATTTCCATGGCTTTGTTCGCGCTGGTCGCCGGATTGCTGGTCATGCAGCCGGATGTCGGAATGACCGCGGTGGTCTCGACAGTCTGGTTCTGCCAGTTCGTGCTTGCCGGCCTGGCGCTGCAATGGATCGCCGGGTTTGCGGTGCTTGGGACCGGAGCCATGATCGGGGCGTATTTCATGCTGCCCCATGTGACGAGCCGGGTGGACCGGTTCCTGGACCCGGCGTCGGGTGACAGCTACCAGGTCAACCGGTCGCTGGAGGCCTTCATGAACGGCGGTCTGTTCGGCCGCGGCCCCGGCGAAGGCAATATCAAATCGGTGCTGCCCGATGCCCATTCGGATTTTATTTTTGCGGTCGCGGGCGAAGAGCTGGGCGTGCTCGTCTGTTTGCTGATCGTGGCCCTGTTCGCCATTGTGGTGCTGCGCGGTCTCAGCCGTGCGCTCAGGGAAAACAGTCTTTTCGTCATGCTGGCGTCGGCCGGGCTGGCGGTCCAGTTCGGATTGCAGGCGGCGATCAATATGGGGTCGTCGCTGCGGCTGATCCCGGCCAAGGGCATGACGCTTCCCTTCATCAGCTATGGCGGGTCGTCGCTGTTGGCCGTCGCGCTGACCATCGGCATGTTGTTGGCTTTGACGCGCCGGCGCGTCGGGCAGGACATATCATGACCGACCTGCGTAACCAGAGCCCCATCGTTCTTGCCGCCGGCGGCACCGGCGGCCATGTGTTCCCCGCCCAGGCCCTGGCGGAAACATTGCTGGCGCGCGGCCATCGGCTCGCCCTGATTACCGATCATCGCGGCGCCGAATATGGCGGGGCGCTCGGTCGTATCGACACCTACCGCATCAGCGCAAGACGGTTGGGCGGCGGGCCGGTCGGTATCCTGATGGGACTGCTTGCCCTCGGGCGCGGGCTGATCCAGGCGCGCGGGCTTCTAAAGCGTTTGATGCCAAGTGCCGTGGTCGGTTTCGGCGGTTACCCTTCCATGCCCACCATGGCGGCGGCGACCCAGGGCGGTTACCCCACCATGGTCCATGAACAGAACGCCGTGCTGGGTCGGGTCAATAAATTGCTGGCGCCGCGCGTCGCCCGCATCGCCACATCCTTCGTCGCCGTGTCGGGAATTCGCGCCGCGGACCGTGGAAAAATCGTTCTGACCGGAAATCCCGTGCGTGGCGACATTGCGGCGCTTCATGGGGCGAATTATAAGCCGCCGACGCCGACCGGCCCGGTGCGCATTCTGATTACCGGCGGCAGTCAGGGCGCCCGGGTGATGAGCGAGGTGCCCCCGGCCGCCATGGCCTTGCTGCCGGATCACATCCGCAACAGGCTGGAAATTGTTCAGCAGTGCCGCGCCGAAGATCTGGAAAATGTGCGCAGCCTGTATGAGGCTTGCGGTGTGAAGGCCGAATTGGCAAGTTTTTTCGACGATATGCCCCTGCGTCTCGCCGCAGCGCATCTGGTGATCGGCCGCGCCGGCGCATCGACGGTGGCTGAACTGGCCGCCGTTGGCCGGCCGTCGATCCTGTCGCCTTATCCTCAAGCCACCGACGACCATCAATCGGCTAATGCCCGTGCGCTGCAGGATGTTGGGGCGTCATGGCCCATGGCTCAGGATGATTTCACGGCCGATGCCCTGGCCGGTCTGCTGCGGGAATTGATCCGGTCTCCCGAGAGGCTGTCGCGCGCCGCTCATGCCGCCCATGAAGCGGGCCAACCGGACGCCGCGTCCCGCCTTGCCGACGCCGTTGCGGCCCTGGCGGCGACCTTCGGCAGCGAGGTTGCGCCATGAGAACCCTTCCCCTGTCAATCGGCACCATCCACTTCGTCGGCATCGGCGGCATCGGCATGAGCGGTATCGCCGAGGTGCTGCATAATCTGGAATACCGGGTCCAGGGCAGCGACATGGCCGACAGCGCCAACGTCAAACGCCTCCGGGATCTGGGTATCGAAATCCATATCGGTCATCGGGAAGAAAACCTCGGTACCGCCGAAGTCGTGGTGATTTCCTCCGCCGTAAAACAGGATAATCCAGAGGTTTCGGCCGCGCGCGCGCGCATGATCCCGGTTGTGCGGCGCGCTGAAATGTTGGCCGAAATCATGCGGTTGAAATGGGCGATCGCCGTCGGTGGCACCCATGGCAAGACCACAACCACGTCAATCGTTGCCGCCCTGCTGGATACGGCGGGACTCGACCCGACCGTGATCAATGGCGGGATTATCAATGCCTACGGCACCAATGCGCGCCTCGGTGGCGGCGACTGGGTTGTTGTTGAAGCGGATGAATCCGACGGCACCTTCGTAAAGCTTCCGGCCACCATCGCTGTGGTCACGAATATCGACCCGGAACATCTCGATTTTTACGGATCGTTCCAAACGCTCCGCGACGCCTTCGCATCTTTCGTCGAAAATATTCCGTTCTACGGGTTTGCGGCGCTTTGTATTGATGACGCCGATGTTCAGGCGCTGATTGCAGAGGTGTCCGATCGCCGCATCATCACATACGGCATGAGCCCGCAGGCGGACGTCCGCGCCATCAACATACAATCCTCCCCGGAGGGATCCCGTTTCGATGTGGTGATTACCGACCGGGCATCGGGCGGCACACGCACGCTAGACGCAATGCAACTGCCCATGGTCGGCGCCCATAATGTCCAGAATTCCCTGGCGGCAATCGCGATTGCCCAGGAAATGGGGCTTGATGACGATGTGGCGCGCCGCGCCCTGGCTGGTTTCGGCGGCGTTCACCGCCGGTTTACCCGCGCCGGAGAGGTCGACGGAATCGTCATTATCGATGATTACGGGCACCACCCGGTGGAAATAGCCGCGGTTCTCGCCGCCGCCCGCTCCAGCACGGAACGTAATGTTATTGCGGTCGTTCAGCCCCATAGATATTCCCGCCTGGCCGATTTGTTCGAAGATTTCTGCACCTGCTTCAACGATGCGGACACGGTCATCGTGGCCGATGTTTATGCCGCCGGCGAAGAACCGATCGAAAATGTTGACCGGGATGCGCTGGTGGCGGGTTTGCAGGCACGCGGGCATCGCAATGTTCTGCCCATGCCATCACCCGAAGCGCTTGCCGGGATGATTTTCGATCTGGCCGAGGCCGGCGACATGGTTGTGTGCCTCGGCGCCGGCAGCAGCACCAATTGGGCCCATTCGCTGCCCGGCGAGCTCCAGGCCTTGCGTGACGATGGGGGCGCATCATGATGCAGCCGGAATTCTCAACTGGCTTGCTTGATCGTCTGCCTCCGGTCCGGGGCCGGACCACGGAAAATGCGCCGCTTGCCGGCATTACCTGGTTTCGCGTCGGCGGTCCGGCGGAGGTCATGTTCCGCCCCGCCGATCGGGACGATCTTGTTTCATTTATTCGCGCCAAGCCGGGCGATGTCCCCGTGACCATGCTGGGGATCGGATCCAATCTGATGGTGCGCGACGGCGGCATTCCCGGCGTGGTGATCCGTCTCGGCGACGGGTTCGCCGACGTGACCTTCGATGGCGAGGTGGTCACTGCCGGCGCCGGCGCCCATGATGTCCATGTGGCCATCCTGTGCCGGAACAAGGGTGTTGCGGGGCTCGAATTTCTCAGCGGGATTCCGGGCACCATCGGAGGCGCGCTCGCCATGAATGCCGGCGCCTATGGCGCCGAGATGAGCGATGTGGTGCTGTCGGCCGAGGCGCTGGATTCCGACGGTGAGGTGCATGTGCTTGATTTGGCCGCCCTCGGATTTACCTATCGGCATGTGGCGGTGCCGTCCGACTGGCTGTTTTTATCGGCGCGGATGCAGGGCGTGCCCGGGGCCCGTGAAGAGATCGCCCAACGCATGCGCGAGATCAGCGCTGCCCGCCGGACCAGCCAGCCGATCCGGGCGCGGACAGGTGGCAGCACATTCAAAAACCCGCCCGGCGCGCGGGCCTGGGAATTGATCGACGCCGCCGGCTGTCGCGGCCTGGCGCGGGGCGGCGCGAAAGTGTCCGAAATTCACTGCAATTTCCTGATCAATACGGGCGATGCGACCGCCGCCGATCTGGAAGGTCTCGGTGAAGAGGTGCGCGACCGCGTGCGCGATCATTGTGGAGTCGAACTTGACTGGGAAATCCGCCGCATTGGGGAGGCTGCCTGATGGCTAAATCCGTGGCGGTCCTGATGGGCGGGTGGTCGAGTGAGCGCGAAGTTTCGCTGGTCAGCGGCGCCGCCGTGGCCAAGGCCTTGTCCGAGGCCGGTTACAAGATCGAGACAATCGATGTTGCACGAGACGTGGAAGGATTGGCCCGCCGCCTGACGCCGCGGCCGGACGTGGTGTTCAACGCGCTGCATGGCCGCTATGGCGAAGATGGTTGTGTCCAGGGCCTGCTGGAAATTCTCGCCATTCCCTATACCCATTCCGGCGTGCTCGCCTCCGCTCTGGCCATGGACAAGCCCATGGCCAAGAAGCTGTTTGTCGATGCCGGAATCCGCTGCGCGGACCATACGATCGCCGACCGGGATGCGATCCTGTCCGGTGACGTGATGGAGCCGCCCTTTGTGATCAAGCCGCTCAATGAAGGGTCCAGCGTCGGTGTCCGGATCATCCTCGACGACGCGGCGGTTGCGGCCACTCGCCTTGAGGACTGGCCTTTCGGTAACAGGGTGATGGTCGAACGCTATATCGCGGGGCGTGAGCTCACTGTCGCCGTGATCGGGGATCGTGCGCTTGGCGTGACCGAAATCCGGCCGGTCGACGGGTTTTATGATTACGAAGCCAAATATACCGATGGCCGGGCGCAGCATCTTGTTCCCGCGCCGTTGCCGCCGGAAATTTACGAAGAAACCCGGCGTTTTGCGGTGCTGGCTCACGAGGCGCTCGGGTGCCGTGGGGTGAGCCGCGCAGACTTGCGATATGACGACACCCAATCCAACCCGGGGCTTGTGTATCTGCTGGAAATAAACACTCAGCCCGGGATGACGCCGTTATCCCTGGTCCCGGAACTCGCAAAACACGCCGAGATCGATTTTACCCAACTCGTTAGCTGGATGGTGGAGAACGCGTCATGCGATGGATGAATTTTCTTTCCGAGGAGCCTCGCAAAAAGAAAACCGCCGGTCATGCGTTCCGGCGCAAGGGCGCGCCTGGATGGTCCGGTTGGATTATGCCGAGTTTGCGGATTACCGCTGTGGTCGGCGTTTTTGCGGTCGCGCTGGGTGGCCCTACCTGGTTGTGGCGGTCCGGCTGGGTTGCCGATTCCTGGCGCGCCGCCCAGATTTCCGCCGTTTCCGTTTCCGCCGATATCGGTCTGACGGTTAAGGAAGTTTTGCTGGAAGGCCGCACCCATGCGCCGCGTGCCGGCGTGCTGAAGGCTCTCGGGTTGAAGATCGGCGATCCGATCATGGGCTTCGATCTCGCCCTGGTTCGGGACCGGATAGAAGCGCTGCCCTGGATCCAAAGCGCCGCCGTGGAACGCCGGCTCCCCGGCGTGGTGCGGGTCCGCATCGTCGAACGCGATCCGATCGCGCTTTGGCAGCGCAATGGCGTTTTGTCTTTGATCGGGCGAAACGGGGTTCCGATCACCAACCAGAAACTCGGCCGTTTTCGCGACCTTCTTGTGATCGTGGGCAAGGATGCGCCGCGTCACGCGACAAATCTGCTGGTCATGCTGGCATCTGAACCGGGATTGCGCAAACGCGTTCGCGCGGCCGTCCGGGTCGGCGCGCGGCGTTGGAACCTGCGGCTCGATAACGGGATCGATGTGCGGCTGCCGGAAAATGAAGTGGCCGCCGCCTGGGCGCGTCTGGCCGATCTGGACCGGCGTCACGGGCTGCTCGGAAACGATATCGACACAATTGATTTGCGAATTCCGGATCGGTTGATTGTTCGGACCAAGAACGATCGTCCGATAAAAATTCTCGCCGGTGACAAGCGAACGCTATGACACCCGAAATGACACGCGAAATATGAAAAACACACGACGACCAGGACGAGTATTTTAATGGGCCGACATGGTGTGAACCGAACACGGACCGGATTGATTGCGGCGCTTGACGTGGGTAGCAGCAAGATCAGCTGTTTCATCGCGCAGGCTGGGCCGGCGGGCGGCATTCGCGTCGTCGGGGTGGGTCACCACGCGTCCAGCGGTGTGCGTAACGGCGCGATTATCGACATGGAAGCAGCCCAGGCGTCAATTCTGACAGCCGTGGGCGCGGCGGAACAGATGTGCGGTGAACGGGTCAAGGGCGTGATCGTCAATCTTTCCGGCGGTAGTCCCAATTCACGCACCTTTGGCGTCGAAGTGGCCATAGCCGGCCACGAAGTCGGTGAATCCGATATAAGGCGCATTCACGGCCATACCGCGTCCCATGATGACAATCAAGACTGCGAGTTGATCCACTGCATACCGGTCGGTTACAGCATCGACGGCAATCGGGGCATCCGCGATCCCCGCGGGATGTATGGCGACACGCTGGGCGTTGACATGCATCTGGTGACGGCTGCATCGGGCGCCTATCGCAATCTCGCCACCTGCGTCGCGCGCTGTCATCTCGATATCGATGACGTGGTTGTTTCCCCCTATGCGTCGGGGCTTGCCTGTCTGGTCGAGGATGAAATGGATCTCGGCGTTACGCTGATCGACATGGGTGGCGGCACCACGACCGTGGCGGTGTTCTATGACGGCGCGGTGGTATACGCCGATGTGGTTCCGGTCGGCGGCGGACATGTGACCAATGACATCGCACGCGGATTGTCGACGCCGTTGCACCATGCCGAACGGATGAAAACCCTTTATGGCAGCGCCACGCCGTCCGTGGCCGATGAGCGCGAGGTCATCGATGTTCCCCTGGTCGGCGAAGACAGTCATTCCAATCCCAATCATGTTCCGCGGTCGATGCTGGTCGGCATTATCCGGCCGCGACTGGAAGAAACATTCGAGATGGTTCGGAACCGCCTGGAAGCCAATGGCCTGCAACGCCTCGCGGGTCGCCGCCTGGTCATTACAGGCGGCGCCAGCCAGCTTCAGGGCGTGTCGGAACTGGCCACCTTGATACTCGAAAAACAGGTTCGAATTGGCCGGCCGTTGCGCATTAGCGGTCTTGCCGAGGCAACCAGTGGCGCGGCATTTGCGACCTGTGCCGGGCTTCTGAGATTTGCCGTCGAAAACCGTGGTGAGCTTGATGAACCACCACGGATTCAACCCGAAGCGCAGGGTATTCGCTTCGGCCGTTTTGGACAGTGGTTGAAAGAGAACTTTTGATGATGACCGGACCGCCTACCCAGCGGACTTCTCCCCGACCGGCGCCCCATGCCGGAACCAAACCATGCGACCTCATGTTGCAGCCTAGGAGGCTAGTATGACGATCAATCTTTCCGTACCCCAGCAGGGCGCCGTTCTTCAGCCGCGCATTACCGTAATCGGCGTCGGCGGCGCAGGCGGCAATGCCGTTAACAATATGATCAAGTCCCATCTCGAGGGCGTCGAGTTCCTCGTCGCCAACACGGATTCACAATCCCTTGCCCAGTCACTCGCCGACCGGAAAATTCAACTGGGTCACCAGATTACCAATGGTCTCGGCGCGGGATCGCGCCCGGAAATCGGGCGGGCATCCGCGGAAGAAGCCATCGATGAACTGATTGAACATCTTCAATCCGTCAACATGGTTTTCGTTACGGCGGGGATGGGCGGCGGAACCGGAACCGGGGCGGCCCCGGTGATCGCCCGGCTCGCGCGCGAACATGGCATCCTGACCGTCGGCGTGGTGACCAAACCGTTCCAGTTCGAGGGTATCCATCGAATGCGCCTCGCCGAGGCGGGTATCGAGGAGATGCAGCAATATGTCGATACGCTGATCGTCATTCCGAATCAGAACCTGTTCCGCATCGCCAATGAAAAGACGACCTTCGCCGACGCGTTCTCCATGGCCGATGAAGTGCTTCATTCGGGCGTGCGGGGCGTGACCGACCTGATGGTGGTTCCCGGGCTGATCAACCTCGATTTCGCCGACATCCGCACCGTCATGAGCGAGATGGGCAAGGCCATGATGGGCACCGGCGAGGCCGAGGGCGAAGAACGTGCGCGCTACGCCGCCGAAGCCGCCATATCCAATCCATTGCTCGACGAAGTGTCGATGAAGGGCGCACGCGGCGTTCTGATCAACATCACCGGTGGGCCGGATATGACCCTGTTCGAAGTCGATGAAGCGGCAAACCGGATCGGCGATGAAGTGGATTCCGAAGCCAACATCATTTTCGGATCGACCATGGACCCCGCGCTGGAGGGGAAATTGCGGGTCTCTGTTGTTGCAACGGGAATAGACGTCGAAGCGGACGCCAAGCCGCGCCCGGTATTGAAGGTCTATACAAACAACCCGCCCGCGCAAGAACCGCCCGCCGAAATGGTTGAAGGTTACGGGAACACGCCGGTCGCGTCTCATCCGGAACTTCCCATGGAGGCGCCGGCCGCGCCGGCTTCCAGCAGTCCCGCAACGCCGACCCGGATGGTGTCCCCGTTCGAACTGCCACAATCCTCATCGCCGCGGATCATGGAAAAGCGCGCCACCGCATCGATCCCTGCCGGAGATCAGTCTCTGGATGAGGCCGACCAGGAAGCCGGGGAAATTCCGGAATTTGCAACAGGCATGGGGACCGGCGACGCCTTTATGCCGCCCCCCGCCATCGACCCCCGGCGTGCGGGCGAGCCCAGCAAACGGCCTGATCCGTTTCGCGAGGCTGATTTGATCAACGGCGGAACGTCGGCGGCGCCCCGGCGCAAGGGCCGGAGCCTTTTCGAACGCATGACGGATGCGGTCAAGGCGCCGAAAAAGGACGCCGACCCGGTGGCGGCGGATCATGAGCCGGTGGCGCAGGCCGCCTCGTCCGTACAGGTGGAGCCGTCAATTGAGATGCCCAAGGGGGAGACGGCCATGACCGAATCGACGAAGATCGATTCGCCGACGCCGGAAAAGTCACCCCCGCCACGCCAGCCGAGGCTGGATGACATGGCGCCGGACGCCAAGCCCCGAACCACGCAAAGTGAGGAAGATCTCCTTGATATTCCGGCGTTTTTGCGGCGTCAGGCCAATTAGGCCTGGGAGGTCTCACGGGACCGACGAATAATTCATGCGTAATAATGTGTAACAATTGTTGACCTCCGGGCCTCAGAAAACATGGTAAATGTCTTCTGAGGCCCGGGGGTTAACCGGCTTTGGTATGTTTAAGAGAATTTGGGGTCTCCGCGCGAAATGCCGTGGAATTTTGGGGTTGTTAAATTGTATCACGATAGAACAGGTGCGGGGCCGGGTGTTCGAATGCCAGTGCCCATGAACGAAAAGACCATACGGACGCCGGTCGGTTGTTCCGGCGTTGCACTGCATAGCGGTGTTGATGCCGTGCTCAGATTACTGCCGGCCGAGATCGGATCGGGCATCGT
>CALGIA010000356.1 GCA_937916005.1 uncultured Rhodospirillaceae bacterium | reverse complement strand
ACATCAATCCTGAAAAACAAACAAGTTCCAGTTCATTGGTCCTAAACAGGATATATGGGTATAGGCATAAATACTTATATCAATTGCCCCGACCGGCATATTGTGAGCGTATCCTTGTGATGGAAATATGATTTCGGAAGGAACTCCTTCGTTAGAATTTCATGCCAATGCTCGGGGAATCGGATCAACAATGGCGGCAGGACCGCCTTAACAAGGGTCAAGGCGCAGCGATGCATTCTAGCACATAATACAACGAATTACTCAATTGGGGTCCGCCGGCTTGATCAAAACCGACACAGGTAATTTTGTTGCGCAAGGTCGCCCCGGATCTTTCACCGTGGGACGGCCGGTGGGCGTTCGCTTGCGGACTTTGACCCTTATTCGATGGGGAGCGGTCGCCGGTCAAGCAGGGACAATACTCGTCGTACATTTAGGCTTGGATTTTCCATTGCCTCTTTGGCCGGCTCTCGGCGTGGTTGCCGCCTCCGCCCTGCTCAATCTGGCGTCGATGTGGAATCATGCGCCGAATGCCCGGGTCGGTGAATTTGCCGCCGCGGGATACCTCGCTTTTGATATCACCCAACTTACCGTGCTGCTTTTTCTGACGGGAGGACTGGAAAACCCGTTTGCATTTTTACTGCTGGCCCCCGTGACGGTTTCCGCCACGATCCTCTCGCGGCACAGCACCGTCATGCTTTGTATCCTGGCGTTGTTCTGCGTCACCTTGCTCGGCGTGGATCATCTGCCGCTACCCTGGGCGCGCGAAGGCCTGTCCTTACCGCAGACATACATCCTCGGAAGCTGGGTCGCGCTTGGTCTCGGTATCGCATTTTTCGCGTCTTATACATGGCGCCTTGCGCAGGAAGCCCGCAATATGTCGGACGCCCTCGCGGCGACGCAGCTTGCTCTGCTGCGGGAACAGCAACTATCCGCGCTCGGCGGTTTGGCGGCGGCGGCGGCGCACGAATTGGGCAGCCCGCTGGGCACCATCGCCGTAGCGACACGGGAAATCTCACGGGAACTCCCCGATGACAGCCCGCTTGCCGAAGACGTAAACCTGCTGATCAGCGAGGTCGGACGATGCCGCGATATACTCGCCGAACTGGCGCAAAGCCCGCAAGGCGACCACGAATCGCCATTTGACCGCATTCCCGTGAGCGCGCTGGTAGAAGCGGCGGCGCGGCGGCATGACGACGGGCGCGTTGAAATTCGGCTCACGCCCCAGGAGGGTGATGATATGCCGTTCGCGGGGCCGAGCGCGGAGATTGTCCACGGGCTGGGCAATCTAATTCAGAATGCCGTCCAGTTCGCGCGTAACGAGGTCTTGATAGAAACCCACTGGACGGCGACGGAGGTCAGCATTGCAATTAGCGACGACGGCCAGGGTTTCCCGACCCGCCTATTGGAACGGTTGGGGGAACCCTATTTGTCGGTGCGCGGCGGCGCGCCGGGGCATATGGGGCTCGGCATCTTCATCGCGCGGACCCTGCTGCAGCGAACCGGAGCCACCGTCGAATTGAGAAATCGCGCCGATGGCGGCGCCGAAGCCGTCATTCGGTGGCGGCGCACGGACTTTGAAACCTCGAATCATCCCACAGCATAAGCCCGGCGGGATCGGCCCGCTCAAGAAACAAGAATAAAGAATAAGGAGCGCAAACTACTATGGATGAAAAACCCGAAGACAAAAAATCAGACACCCGCGAACGTACGCTGCTGATCGTCGATGACGATGAACGGTTCCGCAACAGGTTGGCGCGCGCGATGGAAAGCCGGAATTTTGCCGTCACCTCGGCGGATTCGGTACGGGAAGGCAAGCTCCTGGCGCGGCAAATGGCGCCGGCTTATGCGGTTCTGGATTTACGGCTGGGCGACGGCAGCGGGCTGGATGTTGTGGAAACAATCAGATCAGCGCGCGCCGACGCACGTATCATCGTGCTGACGGGCTATGGAAATATTGCAACGGCGGTGGCGGCGGTGAAGGCGGGCGCGGTTGATTACCTGGCAAAGCCCGCCGATGCCGACGCGATAGAGGCGGCCCTGCTGTCGAAAGAGGGCGCATTGCCCCCGCCCCCGGATCATCCCATGTCGGCCGACCGGGTGCGTTGGGAACATATCCAGCGCGTTTTCGAACAGTGCGACCGAAACGTATCTGAAACCGCGCGGCGGCTTAATATGCATCGGCGTACCTTGCAGCGGATCCTGTCCAAGCGCGCGCCGAGAGAAAACGCGCTGGAAGATTGATTTTTAGATAGATTCCGGCCCCGAATCTAACGTTCGCGGAATGCGTTTTGCGTGGTCCGGTCAAGCCGGTCGGTCAGATAGGACAAGATTGAACGTTTCCCGATATGCAGGTCCACAATGGCCTGCATTCCCGGGTTCACCGGCTGGTCGACCGGGCGCGGTCCGAGATGGGACCGGTCGGTGCGGACTGATACATTGAACATCATCTGGCCCGTTGCACGATCCATCACGGCATCTGCGGCGATTTGTTCGACGATGCCGTCAAGCGCGCCGAAACGGACGAAATCGTATGTTTGAACTTTCACGGTTGCCTTCTGGCCGATGGATATGTAGCCGATATCGTCATTGGAAACCTGGGTCTCGACTATCAACTGGGCGCTCGTCGGCACAATGCTCAGCAGCGGCTCATTGGCGCGAATAGCCTGGCCCGGCGCGGTGATCGAAATATTCTGGACAATCCCATCAATCGGCGCGCGTACGGAAAGGTTACGGAACCGGCTTTCCGCTTGGGCAAGCGAATGTTTCGCCTGGTCTCTTTCGCGCTGTACCGAGGCCAATTCCTTCAGTGTCTCCGACTGCCATTCCTTGTCGATCGACATGCGAAGGGTTCGGGCCTCCGCCAGCGCCGAGCGCGCTCCCCTGGCGACTTCCATGGTTTCGGCAATATCGCCTTTCAGATCACTGACCTGACGCAAGATTGACAAATAGCGGAGTCGTGGGAAATAGCCCTTATCAGCCAGGTCCGACACCGCTGCTTCCTGCTGTCGAAGAATGCCGAAGCCGCGCGTGAGCTGTTTTTCGCGCGCCGCGGATGCGCCCGCCTCGCGTGCGCGACGTTCGATGACCTGATCTGCGGCATCGCGGCGCGCCGCGAGCGATTGTCGGCGCGCGTCATGGATCTGGCGTTGCATCATCACCAGATCCGGCCGTTTCGTTTCGAGGGTGGATGAATATTCCGGCGTCGCTCCCCGGGCCTCGGCTTCCAGCCTCGTTGCACGCGCGGAGAAGGCGTCCCATTCCCTTTCGAGCTTTGCGACTTCCTCCTTGAGAAAATCCGGATCCAGATCAATAAGCACCCGGCCCGCACGCACCTTTTCGCCCTCGGAAACATGTATCGCGGCGACCCGGCCGCCATCCGCGTGATTGACGATTTTGACCTTGCCGGCGGGACGAACAACGCCCGGCGCCGTGGCAACCTGATCGACCCGGCCAAGCGCCGCCCAGGCCAGCATGGCGCAGAACGCCAACCCGATCACGAAGATCAGCAGCCGCGCCAGGGGCGCCGCTTCGCGTTCAGCAATCCCCTGCCCCTGGGGCAGGAAATCGACGAATTCAGCGCGTCTCACCCAACGACGTCGATTGGCGCGCGAGGCTGCCGGGGGCTGGATTTTAGGCGCGGCGTTCATCGCGGCTTTCCGTTCCAAATATGTGGCGGACCCGGTTTTCGAGTTCGGCCTCCCGGGGGGCGGACGCTATTGCGGGGGCGGTTTGAGGCGCGGCGTCCGCCGGTTTGTTATTGGCCATGTGAGTCCGGGTCATTTCTGCGATCCCGGACGGCGGGCCGACGGCAACGATTTCACCGTCCACCAGCATTGCGATCTTGTCGGAAATCGACGCCGGGGCGAGCCGATGCGAGATGATGAAAATCGTGCGTGTGCCCGCAAGCCGGTGCAGATTACGGAGCAACTGTTCCTCGCTGAGGGAATCAAGCGCGCTGGTCGGCTCGTCCAGAATCAGAATGCGGGGATCGCGCAGTAGCGCCCGGGTCAGGCATAGCAATTGCCGCTGTCCGGCGCTGAGCCCACTGCCGCGTTCGCCCAGGACCGTGTCATAACCCTTTGGCAATCGCTGGATGAAATCATGCGCGCCGACGAATTTCGCCACCGACACCAGGCGCTCATGACCCACTCCTGGCATGCCAAGGGATATGTTGTCGCGCACGGTTCCGGCAAAGAGCTGGATTTCCTGCGGCACCACGCCGATTTGCCGGCGCAGCGAATGGGGCGACATATGAGCGATATCCGTTCCGTCGATCAGCACCCTGCCGGAATCCGGCGCATACAGTCCGAGGATGAGTTTCGCCAGTGTGCTTTTTCCCGACCCCGAAGGACCGATGATCGACATGATCGATCCCGCTTCGATGGTAAGATCAATTTTGTGGAGCACCGGGGCCATGTCCGTATCATATGAGAACGCTACGTTTTCCAGCGTGATCTCACCTTGAATAGCGGCGGACGGCATCCGCTCGCCGGGACTGGCTTCGGTTGGCTCTTCCATGATTTCATTCAGCCGCGAGAAGGCCGCACGGACCTCGATCAGCTGGCTCCACGCCGTCACCACCTGGCGCATGGGCGCAAGGGCGCGGCTGGCAAGGATATTGGCGGCGATCAACGCACCAATGCTCATCTGACCGTCGATAACATTCAACGCGCCGACAAAAACAATCAACAAGCCGACGAATTGCTGCAGCGCCGTCCCGAATGTTGAAATCATATTGGCAAGGTTGTTGGACCGGAAGCCGGTCCATGCCGACAGCGCCAGCTTTTCGGTCCAGCGTTTTTCGATTTCCGATTCGAGGCCCAGCGACTTGATGGTCAGCGCATTGGACACCACTTCGGCGAGCACCGATGTCTTCGCCGCCAGCGCGACGAAGTTTTGATTGACGAGTTTTTTCTGCGCCCGGTTGAACGCGAGCGAGATGATCAGGAAGATCGGCATCGCCCCGATCACGATATGAGCCAGCATCGGGCTGAGGAAATACAGCGCGGCGACGAACACAAACACGAAGGTCAGATCAATCAGCACCATGGGCATCTGGCCGGTAAAGAACTGGCGAATGGTTTCCAGCTGGCGTAGCCGTTCGCTGATGAGCCCGGTGGACGTGGTTTCAAAATGGCGATAGGGAAGATGGATCAGCCGGTGCACGACTTCGCCGCCCAGAAGCGCATCCATACGCGCACCGGTATGGCTTGAAATATATCCCCGGATCGCCCGCAACAGCATATCGAAGGCGAACAGCATGACCATGCCGATACCCAGCACCCACAAGGTGTCGAGCGCGCGCTGGCCGATGACCTTGTTGTATATGGCCATCACAAACAGGGGCGAGCCGAGCGCGAACAGATTGATCAGCAGGGACGCGAGGGTCAATTCCTTGGCGACGCTTTTGATCCGGCTGGAAATCATGCCGTGCCATGTGGGGTTCCGGCCAATGAGCTATAGCTGAATCTTGGTGATGGAGAATGAAGGCGGCGTATCCTGGCGTT
>CALGIA010000355.1 GCA_937916005.1 uncultured Rhodospirillaceae bacterium | reverse complement strand
TATAGGATAATTTCCCAATGGATGAGATAGACAGGAAAATTCTTAGCTGTTTGCAGCTTGACGCCACCCTGCCGGTGGCCGAAGTTGCGGAACAGGTCGGGCTGTCGACGACACCGTGCTGGCGGCGCATTCAGAAGCTGGAAGAAGCCGGAATAATCCGCGCGCGGGTGGCGTTGCTCGATGGGACGAAACTCAATGTGGGTGTTACCGTGTTTGTGGCGGTCAGAACCAATGAGCACAGTCTCGAATGGTACGAACGCTTCGCCGCCGCGGTCGCGGACATTCCCGAAGTGGTCGAATTCTACCGCATGTCGGGCGAGATTGATTACATGCTGCGGGTCGTGGTGCCGGATATCGCGGCCTACGACGCAGTTTACAAAAAACTGATCGACCGGGTTTCCCTGACCGATGTGAGTTCGAGCTTCGCCATGGAGCAGATCAAATACACCACTGCGCTGCCCCTGACTTACATCAAGTAGTTCGTGTATCGAATATTTTTATCGCGATCCCTTGATCACCAGATATGCGCCCATGGCGTCAGTTGCGTCGATGACCATGACGCCGCTCCGGGTCGAAACTTCCACGCCCTGTTTTTTCATGAATGACAATGTGGCCGCCAGGTCCCCGCTGCGCATGATTGCCGCCGCAATGAACGGATCGGATGGGATCCGCGCCCCCGGAACAAGCGTCAGGAATTGATCGGGCGTGAGAAACGAGACGATGCCGCGATCCAGCGCCAGGTCGAGTCCCTCGCCGCCATGAGCCGGCGCGCGACCGGTAAATCGCCCGAAACGCGCCGCGGCTTCATCGGGGTCGGACGTGCAGACTACAACGCCGGTCAGCGCATCAATAGCGTTGTCGCGGGTGATCAGGGAATTGAGCCACACGGCCTCCGGCGTGTCCTGGGTCAGCATCTGGACGCGGCCTTCGGCCATGGCGTTGGGCGGCAGACGTATCACTGAAAACGCCGCCGTGATCTCCGCGCCGTCATCGGTTTCGACCTGGCGGCGCAGATCGGCGACGGGCAGGGGTGCGAACCCCGCTTCTTTCATGCGCGCAGCCTCTGGGGCCGCATCGGCGCAGGTGAATGCGATCAGATGAAGGCCCTGGTACCGATCCAGTCCGGCGCGGAGCTGATTTGCCAGCGGCGTGTCGAGCGCTGGCGTGTAGGTCAGAATTTCCAGATATCCGAGGCCCAGCATGGCGCATCGATTAGCGGTCCCCGAAGGAATGCGCTCGCCGGCGGCGTTTTCATGGGTATGGGGCGTATAGGGCGTCAGAATAAAGCCAAGCCGTTCAAAGGCTGCGCCCGCAGCCGCCAGATCGGACACATACCATCCGACGTGATCCAAAAATATCTCATCCTTCGACGGGGTTTGCCGATTGATAAAAGTGTCTCCTGGCATGGCTTTATTCGCTGAGCGGCTTGTCACCGGGAACTGGCACGTCGAACGTCCCCATGATGATCGCCAGCATGCTGTAATAGCCGAGGATCCCGATGACATCGAGGAGCTGCTCGTCACCGACCAAATCCAGCATCGCGCCATAGGTCGCGTCGTCCACCCTGTGAGTCTCAAGGGTGCCGACGCAGAAATTATAGGTGATTTCTTCCCCGGAATTAGTGAAATCCGGCCGGCGGTTTTCCCGGATGGCTTCCACAACGGCAGGGTCTACGCCTTCCCGTTCCGCAATGGGGGCATGGGCATGCCATTCATATTGGGCGGCCCAGAAACGGGCAACGACCAGAATGGCCAGCTCCCGCAGATTGCCGGGCAACGGGCTGTCATAGCGGAGATAGGCGCCGACCTGTTGCGCGATATTGGCCAGGCCCGGGCTTCTCAGCAACCATGGGAACGGTCCCCGAATGCCTCCGCGCGAAGATTGTATATCCGCGAGGATGCGGCGTTGGGCGTCATTCATGTCCTCGGCAGCAAGTTCCGGCAATCTGTCCATATCCGCCTCCATTTGATTTGTCCGTGTCTATTGGCGTGAAAATAGCAGAGCGCGCCGTGGATCGCGAGACGCTCGATCAAGTCGGCGGATCAAGTCGGCACAAATGAAAACGGCGGCTGCTTTATCGCAACCGCCGCTCCATGCTTGAGCCTACCCGTGTTACGAGGTCAGCTACCTATTCTTCGCATCCATGCCAGTTGCCCTGATCCTGATCGGATGACGAATTCAGTCCAAAGAAAAATGTCGTAAACCCTGTTGTCTCGCTACCGTCCGGCCGTTTGAATTTGACGGCAACCATTTTTGCCCTGTCGATCATCTTGAAAATGTTCCCGTTGGTCGAAACCTGTAACTGGGGATTCAGGGCCTGGCGATCATTCATGTACATCCGGGCGAGATGGCCTTCGCGCACCACATAGCTGAAGACCCCTGTATCGCAGCCTTTTGCGAAACTCGATTTGCCTGAAATATCGCCTTCCGTGACCGAGGCCCCAGATTGGGCGCTCATCAGGGAAATGGCTCCGAACATCATTATCGCTAGAATTCGCTTCATATCGCGGCACCCCAGAGG
>CALGIA010000354.1 GCA_937916005.1 uncultured Rhodospirillaceae bacterium | reverse complement strand
CTGTGCTGATGCCTGATCATGGGGAAGACAAATCGGAAAGCGTCGGATCAATCGTGTTCGGGACCGATGTTGAAATTGTCGACGACGACCATGCCCCGCTTGCCGTGGGCGATATCGGCCGCATCCGCTATCGTGGCCCCGGAGTCGCCGGCGAATTTTTTCGCGATGAGGCGGCCGGCGCGGAATATTTTCACGACGGATGGTTCTATCCCGGCGATCTCGGCCGGTTGGACGACGATGGATTTCTTTATCTTGCCGGCCGCGCCGATGATTTGATTGTGCGCGGCGGTATCAATATCTATCCCGCCGAGATTGAGCAGACTTTGTTGATCCATGAAGGCGTTCGTGACGCGGTTGTCCTCGGTTGGCCGTCGCGGGAGATGGGCGAAGAAATCGCAGCCTTCGTGGTGTGCAATGCACATGTCGACGGGGTGGTCCTCGCCGCCCATTGCCGCGAAACTCTGGCGCCTTATAAAATCCCGCGCGAAATATTTGTGGTTGACGCATTGCCCAGAAGCGCGCTCGGCAAAATCGCCAAAGGCGAGCTCAAGGCTCGTTTGACGCCTGTTTAGTCGAGCCCGTAAATCCGCAGCACATTGTCCCGCAACAGCTTGCGCTTGGGGCCGGGGCGAAAGCCGAGCGCTTCGATTTCGTCTCGGGTGCGCTCGAATTCCAGAACCGGCCAGTCGGTGCCGAAGATCACCTTGTCCTGGCCATAGCTGTTGATGTAGTGGACGAAGGATTCCGGCCAGTATTTCGGGCTGTGGGCGTCACAGCCGATGAACACGTTGCGGTGCTTCCACGCCATGGCGATCATCTCGTCGGTCCAGGGAATGCCCACATGGATACCGATCAGCTTGAGTTCCGGAAAATCACACGCCACCGTATCCAGCGTGATCGGGCGTCCCACCGACCGCAGCGGCCGTTTCAGATCATAGACCAGCGATTGTCCGACCTGCATCTGGATCGGAATGTCGAGCTCCACGCATTTGGCGTAGAATGGATAGTATTTCGCATGATCGGGGGCGAGTTCGAACCAGTGGGGGTAAAGATGCGCGCCGATGAACCCCATCTCGCGAACCGCATGTTCCAGGGCGCGCACGCCGTTCATGCCCTCGGTCGGGTCAATGCCGGCCAGGCCGTAAAACCGGTCGGGGTGTTCCGCAACCAGGCCCGCCACCATCTCATAGGACAGGTGCCAGGACCCCTGCAGCCCAAGCTGGCCAATTTTGGCTGCAATCAGAAAGGCGCGCTCAATCCCGGCCCGGTCCATCCTCTCCAGGGTTTGTTTCAATGACAGGCCGTCAAGGGGCGCGCGGTCGCGGCCAATCTTTCCGGTATAGAACGAATCGCTCCATTCCGGACGCAGCGCCGCGATTTCCGCCGTGGCGGGGTTGACCACCGCGTCGATGGCCCAAACGTCGTATTTATCGGTCATGAATTTCGCCTCACGATGACATTGCCGAAATTATCCACCACGCCGACCAACCCGGGGTCGATGAATATCGTTGTATCGGCCTGTTCCAATATGGCCGGGCCGGGAATGCGCGCGCCGACGGGCAGCGCCAGCCGGTCGTGGATCCGCGTGGTTTGCCAGCCGCCATCGACCCAGACCTGGCGTTCCGATGTGACCGTGTCGTCGACCGAACCCGTATTCGTCGGGCGCAGCGCCGCCAAATCGAATTTCGGGCGCCGTCCAATCACCGCCGTGCGCAGCGATAAAATGCGCACGCCGATATTATCCAGCAGGCGGCCATAGGTTCGCCGGTAGGATGTTTCGAACGCATCACGAATGATGTCGGCGGTAATGCCGGCTGAATTGTTCTCGATTGTTACCTGCAGCGGCACGGGAACCGTGTGGGTCTGGCCGATATAGGACATGTCCAGTTCGAACTCCATATCCAGCCTGTCCAGATTGACCCCCGACTGGCGCAGCAATGCCAGGCCCTTGTCGGCGGTTGCCGTCATTTCACCGTCCAGCGCGGCAATATCGAGACCGTCGAGCGGCCGGTTGATGGTGTGGACAAAATCATGGCGCATATCGGCGATCACGCAGCCCATGGCGCTGGTGACGCCAGGAAAGCGCGGCACGATGGCGCTGTCGAGCCCGACTTCGCGGATCAGCGCGCCGGAATGGAGCGCGCCCGCGCCGCCGAACGGCATGGCGGCAAAATTCTTGGGATCGTGGCCGCGTTCAATCGACACCAACCGGATCGCCCCGGCCATGCGGGAATTGGCCACCCGGACAATGGCCTCGGCGGCCTCCATGATTCCGAGATTGAGCGGTTTTCCTACATGATGCTCGATCGCCGCCTTGGCCGCCTCCGTGTCGAGTCTTTCGATCTTGCCGCCGATCGGCTTGTCCCCATTGATGCGTCCCATGACAAGGTTGGCGTCGGTCACCGTCGGCCGGTCATTGCCCAGCCCATAGCACACCGGTCCAGGGTCGGAGCCCGCCGATTCCGGACCGATCTGCAGGAACCCGCCGCGATCAACCCAGGCGATCGATCCGCCGCCGGCGCCGATGGTGGTGATCTCGATCATGGGCGTGCGGATGACCAATCCGAAATCAATCGAACTTTGCAACGCCTGCGCGCCACGCCCCTCCGACACCAGCGCCACATCGAAGCTGGTGCCGCCCATGTCGCAGGTGATCACATTTGGAAACCCGGCTGCTGCCGCGATATAGGCGCCGGCGATCACCCCTGCGGCCGGCCCCGACAGCGCCGTGCGAACGGGTAATGTGCGGGCGGTTTCCGCCGACATCACTCCGCCGTTGGACTGGACGATCAGCAATTCGCCGTCAAAGCCTTCCTGGCCCAAACGTTTATCAAGCAGTCCGAGATATTTCCCCACCACCGGCTGCAGGCAGACATTCAGCGCAGTGGTCGAGGCCCGTTCGAATTCCCGGATTTCCGGCAGGATCAGGGAAGACGCATTGACGCAGTCATTGGGCCAGACCGCCCGCACGGCCTCCAGGGCTGCAAGCTCGTTCGCATTATTGGCGTATGAATTGATGAAGACGATGCCGACCGCCTCGCAGCCC
>CALGIA010000353.1 GCA_937916005.1 uncultured Rhodospirillaceae bacterium | reverse complement strand
CCGCCGATGGTGTTCATATGGGGATAGACCACGGCGATGGCGGCGGCGGCGGCGACCATGGCCTCGATGGCGTTGCCCCCGTCGCGCAGCACGGACAGCCCGGCCTGGGACGCCAGATTATGGGGCGCGGTGACGATGCCGCGAACGGCGCGGGCGGCGTGAAGCATCTATGACGCCGGCGGCGCCGGCCGGCGGGAAACCTGCCCGGCGGCGAGATGAAGCTCGGCCACATGGTTGAACCCGGCCACCCAGCTGTCATGGCGCTCAAACAGTTCCGGGTCGTGACCGGGCACGATGCGGTCGGTGCGGCCGTCGAGCAGCCTGGTGATGTCCTGATAGATATCGATCAGCCGCCAGCAATTGCCCTGCACATAGCCGGGCGGCCACATGGCCTCGATATTCTGATACCAGTAGACGCAATCGCCGGCCACCACATAGGGGCCGTCGGCGGTGCGAACCTCGACCCACTGGGAGCCGAACGTGTGGGTGTCGGGCGCGAAATGACAATGCACCCCCGGCGCGATTTCCGCATCGCCATGGAGAAACCGCACCCGGCCCCCGGCGATCAGGGCATCCAGCACCACGAAATCATTTTTATTGATGGACGACATGGGCCACATTTTCGTATCGGACCCCAGATCGCCCGGCAGCTCGAACGCCCGCTTCCAGCCGTCATACTCGGCGCGCTGCACCAGGAATTCCGCATTTGGAAACTGGTCCAGATTGCCCGCGTGATCGAAATGCAGATGGGTCAGGATCACGGTCTCGATCTCATCGGGGACCAGCCCGATCTTCGCCAGCACCGTTTCGGTGCTCTCCACGTTCTTGTAACCCTTGCCCGACGGCGAAAAATCGCCCTTCATGCCCGTATCGATGACGATCGGCTTCGCCGCGCCGCCGACCTCGCCGCCCAGAATGGCCGAATAGACCATGGGGTTGCGCACACGGCCTTTATTGGAATTGATCAGCGTGCCGCCGAAAAAATCCCGCGGCATGGAAGACCGTGCATAGGCGAACGCCCAGATCGAATAATCCGTTTCCATGGCGATAGACTATCCCGCCTCAGCCAACCAGCAAAGCCGCACGGCCCGTCACCAAGCCGTTTTCGATCTTGTCGTGAACCGACTCGGCGGTTTCCAGCGTGCCGATCTCGGTCACCAGGGGCCAGATCTCTCCCCGCGCCACCAACTCCAGGGCCTCGATGACCTCCTGCTTCGTGGCGTAGCGGCTGCCGATCAGCTCCAGCTCCTTGTTCAGCATGTCCCGGGCCGGGGCCGTGAATTCCTGGCCCGAGCCCCCGAGCGTCACCAGACGCCCGCCGCGCCCCAGCGACGCCACGCCGGATTCCAGCGTCTGTCGGGACGACACGAAATCAATCGCCACGTCGACCCCCGCCCCGCCGGTCAGCTCCATCAGCGCCTCGGCCGGATCGTCCCGGCTGGCGTCCACTACCTCGTCGGCCCCGGCATCGCGGCACGCGCCCAGCTTGTTGGACGCCGTATCCACCGCGATGACCCGCGCATGGGCCCAGCGCGCCATCATCAGCATGTGAATGCCAAGCCCGCCGCCCGCGCCGAACACGGCCACCGTCTCGCCCGCCGCCACCCGCGCCCGGCGGATCACCTTCAGGGGCGTCGCCACCGCATCGGTGATCACGCCGATTTCCGCCGGATACTTGCGATGATCCAGCCCCGCCGGCAATTTGATGAAATTCTCCGCCGGCAGCTTCATATATTCCGCATAGCCGCCATCCACCTCGCGCCCGACAAACCCGCCGAAATTCTCGCACAGGGTCTCCCGGTCGATCCGGCACCATTTGCAATGACCGCAGGTGAGATAGAAATAGGCCGTCACCGCATCGCCCTCGGCGAGCCCGGACACACCGGACCCGAGCGCAACGACCTCCCCCGTAATCTCATGGCCGATAATGCGCGGAAACTCTACCGGCGCCCGCCCCGCCTTCACATGCTGGATCGTCAACCCCGACCCGCACGCCAACACCCGCACCACCGCCTCCCCCGGCCCCGGCATGGGATCGGGCACGGTCTCAAGAGAAAACGGCGCATTGGCCGAACGGAGAACAAGGGCTTTCATGGGACGGATCCAATTTCAGTGACCCCCAAGCCTAGCCCAGACACCCCGCAAGGAACAAGCAACGCCGGGACGCCGGGACGCCGACGGGCGGGGTTTGGGGCGCCGGAACGGACCGGGGCCCCGCGCCGGCAAACAGGCCGCGCCTAGCCGTGTGCGGCGACCGCATCCTTCGCAAGAGGCAGGTCAAGAACCACATCTGTATAATTGACCTTGGGGCGCAACCTTCCACCCCGCTGTTTTTCCAGCTCAATCAATCCATATTGAGCCATGGATTTGAGAGTACGGGAAAGGCTCGCCGTCTTGCGCCCGGACAACTCGGCCAACTCTGAAAGAGACTCCGGCTGATTATCGATGATGATCTGCAACAGCGCTCTGTTGTTCTCGGAAAGGATTCCGGCAAAGGTCTCCAGAGAGGGAAACCACACCTTCGGTTCACCGCGCCTGGGCCTATAGTGACCCCGCGCAATGGCGATGTTTCGCTCTTTCATTTCCCGATAGCTGGCAATGCCGACTTTAAGAGGTTTCACGGCACAACTCCCTTCTCCTTAAGTATCTGGTCAACCGCCTTGTAAAAATCGGTGATCAGGGTTTCCGTATCCACAAACCTGTAAATCCGGGTTTTCTCGTATCGGTGCTTGTGGTCATAAGCCTTATGCCGCTTGCCGCTCGGCCCTTTATTGGCGGCCACCAGATGCGCATTATCAAATCCCAATATTCTATCGCTTTTGGAATCATGCAGCGTGAGCGAGTAGCCCAACCCGTGGGGCCGTTCCGGCGTCACCGCAACGCGCCGGGCCATTATCTCAACCCGGTACTGACACTTTTCATCAATGAAGTGAATTGTGCCATCCAGCTCGAGAAAATACCCAATGCCCGGATCCTCGTCCCCATTCATGTGATTTAAGTTAACATCCCATGTTAATATGGTACAAATGGAAATTTATGAAACAGCCGGTTTCACGGCGATGAATATGGCCAAAACGACCGGATCAGGCGGAAGCTATAGAGAAAACGGCGCATTGGCCGAACGAAGAACCAGGGCTTTCATGGGACGGGTCCAATTTCAGTGACCCCCAAGCCTGGCCCAGACTCCCCGCAAGGAACAAGCAACGCCGGGACGCCGGATCGCCGGGACACCGGGACGCAAGATCGCCGGATCGCCGGCGGGCGGGGAATGGGAAATGCGTGAATCATCTGGCGGCATGGCCTACTATCGTTGCTCATAAGTCATTTTCGCCTAGGAGACCTTCCCGATGCCCGAAATGAAGCTTGGCCTGTTCATCCGCCCCACTGGCCATCACATTGCGTCATGGCGGCATCCCAACGCCCATGATGACGCCAACGAGAACTTCGACCGCTTTGTCCATATGGCCAGGACAGCGGAGCGCGGGCTGTTCGACATGCTGTTTTCGGCCGACACCAACACGGCCTGGACCACCGAGGATTCGGCGCTCAATCGCCAGCATTATTCCGCCTGGCTCGAACCCTATACGCTGCTGAGCGCCCTTGCCCCCCTCACCAGCCATATCGGGCTGGTGTGCACGCGGAGCACCAGCTTCGATGAGCCCTATACGGTCGCCCGGATGTTCGCCACGCTCGACCTGATCAGCGGCGGCCGCGCCGGCGTGAACATCGTGACGACGGGCAACCCGCGAGCGGCGCTCAATTACAGCCAGGAGGAACATCTGGCGAAACATGACCGCTATGAGATTGCGGAAGAATTCGTCGATGTCCTCAAGGGGCTGTGGGACAGTTGGGACGCGGATGCGTTCGTGCGCGACCGCGAGACGAGCACGTTCTTCGAGTGGGACAGGATGCACGTGCTCAATCACAAGGGAAAGCATTTCCAGGTGGAAGGCCCGCTCAACGTCCCGCGCTCGCCCCAGGGCCAGCCGGTGATCGTGCAGGCGGGGGCGTCCGAGGACGGCCGCGAACTTGCCGCCAG
Organism: uncultured Rhodospirillaceae bacterium; assembly: GCA_937916005.1. Taxonomy (GTDB): domain Bacteria; phylum Pseudomonadota; class Alphaproteobacteria; order MPNO01; family MPNO01; genus CALGIA01. The sequence continues at coordinate 2,974 of CALGIA010000353.1, read as the reverse complement.
GTCGGCCGACGTGATCTTCGGCGCCAGCCAGAATATGGAGATGGCCCAGGAATTCTACGCCGATGTGAAGGCCCGGCTCGCGCGTTACGGCCGCCAGCCCGGCGACCTGAAGGTTCTGCCCGGCCTTTCCGTGACGGTCGCGCCGACCAGGGAGGAAGCCCAGGCCAAGTTCGATGAGCTGCAGGAGCTGATCCATCCCGACCATGGGCTGGCATTTCTGTCGCGCCGGCTCGGCCACGACGTGACCGCAATGGATCCCGATTTGCCGATGCCGGACCTGCCGGCGGTCGACGACGTCGGCACCCGTTCCGGGCAGATGCTCGATCTTGCGAAGCGCGAGAAATGGACGCTGCGCCAGCTCTACCAGCATTTCGCCGCGGCGCGCGGTCACATGCTCCTGATCGGCACGCCGTCGATGGTTGTCGACGCCATGCAGGAGTGGTTCGAAAACGCCGCCTGCGACGGCTTCAACATTGTCCCGTCGATGTTCCCGGACGAATTCGAGTCGTTCGTCGATCTGATCGTGCCGGAGTTGCAGCGCCGCGGTCTGTACCGCAAGAGCTACGAAGGCGAAACGCTGCGCGACCGGCTGGGTCTGAAGGCGCCCGCGAGCCGCTATGATTCCGCAGGCGTCGTCGCCGCGGAATAGGGCGCAACGTTCCCGACACAGGATCGTCAGCCCCGACCCGCACGCCAGCACCCGAACCACAGCCTCCCCCGGCCCTGGCGTCGGCCAAGGCGTCGAGCACGACGTCGGGCACGGCCTCAAGAGAAAACGGCGCATTGGCCGAACGAAGAACCAGGGCTTTCATGGGATGTGTCCAGTATCTGTGACCCCAAAGCCTGGCCCGGACTCCCCGCAAGGAACAAGCTACGCCGGACCGCCGGCGGGCGGGGTTTTGGGGGATGCGTGGGTCATCTGCCAGCATAGGCGAATGTCCGCTTTCACCCGAGTTACTTCCGGAGTTCCCACAACACCAGACATTGACCGCAAGCGGGCTATCTTCTGCTTATGACCCAACCCGGACATTGGCCCCGATGGACTCCTTCCTCAGCCGACCCTACAATCTCGCCTGACGGTTGCCCTGAAAGTAGACACATTACATGGCTGAAGAACGCGTCCAAAGAAGGCTTGCGGCGATCCTTTCCGCCGACGTAGTCGGCTACTCGCGACTAATGGGCAAGGATGAGGAAGGCACGCTTGCTCGACTGAACGCCTTGCGAACAGAACTTCTCCACCCGAAGATCTCGGAATATGGTGGGCGTATCGTCAAAACCACCGGCGACGGCACGTTGGTCGAATTTCCAAGCGCCGTTGATGCTGTGAACCATGCAATCGATGTGCAGCGTTCCTTAGGCCGCCGCGCCGCGGAAGAGAACCATGACAGCCCCATAGAATTCCGCTTGGGGATCAATGTGGGCGATGTGATTATTGATGGTGACGATATCTTCGGCGACGGGGTGAACGTGGCTGCCCGGATCGAAGCGATCGCGGAGCCCGGCGGCATCAGCATTTCTGGTACGGTCTATGATCAGGTTCGGGGCAAGCTCGATCTGCCGTTTCGCGACCTGGGCGAACAATTCTTAAAGAACATAGCCGAACCGATAAGGGTGATTGCGATTTCCGTCGCGGCGGAGAACTTTGAGCCGGATGGGCCGACCGCCACCGGCGCGATATTCGCCCGCCCGGCGGTTGCTGTGCTGCCGTTCGAAAATATGTCGGGTGATCCGGAACAAGAGTATTTTTCTGATGGTCTGACCGAGGACATCATCACGGCTCTATCGCTATGGCGTTCGTTTCCGGTAATCGCACGCAATTCAACCTTCGCTTATAAAGGTCAATCACCGGATATCAGGACGGTCGGAAAAGACCTTGGCGCGCGCTATGTTATCGAGGGCAGCGTGCGAAAAGCCGGGAACAGAATTCGCGTCACAGCCCAGTTGATCAATACGGAGACTGGTCATCATGTTTGGGCCGAACGCTACGACCGGGATCTAGCTGACATCTTCGATTTGCAGGACGAAATAACCGCCCGGGTCGCCGCCACGGTCGTGCCGGAACTGGAAAGGGCCGAACATAAATCATCCACTGCCAAGCAGCCACAAAACCTGGATGCCTGGGACTGCGTCCAACGCGGATTGGCCCATCTTCTGGAATTCACGAAGGAAGGCAACTCAAAAGCACGGGGAATGTTCGAACGCGCCATTGCGATCGATCCGGAAAACAGCCAAGGCTATGGTGGAGTCGCATACGCATATATGCGGGATATTATTTTCGGGTTTGAAATCTCATCCGGAACTGAAATTCGCACCAAATGTTTGGAATACGGCCGTCGCGCCGTCGAGTTGGATGATCACGACGCCATGGCCCATGTGAGTTTGGGAATAGCATACCATCTCAACGCTCGAAACGATGATGCTTTCGTTTCGTTCCAACAGGCGTATGCCTTAAATCCCAGCAACACGATGGCTGTAAATGGGATGGGGATGTGTCTCATCAATCTGGGGCGGCCCGACGAAGGGTTGCCCTATATCGAAAGGGCAATGCAACTCAATCCCCAGGACCCACGGGTCTATGTTTATTTCGCTTTCATGGCCAAAGCGCATTTCACGGCCCGGCGATATGACGCCGCAATCGAGATGGCCCGCAAGGCTGTGCAACGGCTTCCAGATTTTCCAGATCCGCATATGATCCTCGCCGCCAGCCTGGCGCATCTAGGCGACATGGATGAAGCACGCAAGGAATATGAAACAGCCGAGCGGTTTCAACCGGGTTTTGCAGAACCATCTGCTTGGGTACATACCTATTCGAATGAAAGCGACAACGAACATTACATGGACGGTCTGCGCAAAGCAGGCTGGGAAGGCTGACTTTCAACTTTAATATGTCAATCCGGTAACTACTTGAATGTCGCTTGTTGGCACATAGCGGAAGTCCCGCCGCTCCTGAATGAGGTCCGCTCTGCCCCTGAAA
>CALGIA010000352.1 GCA_937916005.1 uncultured Rhodospirillaceae bacterium | reverse complement strand
GTCGATGGCGATGATGGTCACCACCACGCCCACGGTCTCGACATATTCCCCATCGCCCATGCCTGCCTCCAGCAGGCCCTGGTACCAGCGCTCCATCAGGCGGCCGGGATCGGTGGCCACCCGGTGGATCACCTCCACCATGTCATGGGGCAGATTGCCCCCTCTGTCATGTTCGCCGGGGACGTTATAGGGCGACAGCGCAACCTTGCGTTCCGCGCACAGCTTGCAGGATGGCGCGTTCCGCGTTTCCGCCGCAATGGCGACCCGCGTCGCGCCGTCGAGCCACACGCCGGGCTCCGCCAGCCGCCGCCAGGCCCGCGCGTGGGCCGCCGTCAGATCATCCCGGATTTTCACCGGCGCGTCCCCATAGGACAGCTCGTTGATTAATGTGGCCATGAATCGTTTCCTCGTGCAGCACATGAAGACCGGACGTTACCGTGTCGCCCCGGCATGGGCAACCGGACCGGCACGGCGTCGCTATGAAATGATTGTGGGAAATGATTGTGGCTTGAGGGGGGCCGCCGGGTCAAAATGCCATCTGAATTTGGGAGACATTCGTGACTGAGAATATTCAGCCGGTGACGATCCGGCGGCTTGCCGAGGCGGTTTATCCGTCCATGGCGCTGAAGGCGGGCATGCAGCTTGGCCTGTTTACTCCGCTCAAGGACGGCCCCATGTCCGGCGACACCCTGGCCGCGGCACTCGGCCTGGGGAATGCCGACCGGCTCAAGCTGCTGCTCTATGCCCTGGTCGCGTCCGGGCTGCTGACCGAGGAGGCCGGGATTTTCGCCAACACACCGGAAGCCGGCCGGTTTCTGGTGCGCGGCGTGGCGGGCTATATGGGCGACCAGCATCATCTCTATGACGAACTCTGGCGCGGCGCGCTGGGAACCGGCGACAGCATCCAGTCGGGCATTCCGGGCGCGAAACATGATTTCTCCACCATGACCGGGGAGTCCCTGGGGGAATTCTACCGGGGCACCCATCCGGGCGCGCTGGCCGCCGGGCGTAGCCTCGCCAGGCTGGTCGATCTGTCCAGCGCGCGTCATCTGGTCGATGTGGGCGGCGGATCGGGCGGCGTGTCCATCGGTCTGTGCGAAGCCTATCCGGATTTGCGCGCCACCATCGCCGAGTTCGACGCCGTGGTCCCCGTCACCCGCGCGATCATCGGCCAGGAAGACATGGGTGGCCGGGTCGACGTGGTCGCCGCCGATGCGGTTTCGCGCGATCTCGACGGGCAATATGACGCCGCCATCCTGCGCAATCTGATCCAGGTGCTGTCGGCGGAACAGGCCGCCGGCGCCATCGCCCATATCGCACCGGCCATCAAGCCCGGCGGGGTGATCATGGTCTGGGGCTGGATGATCGACGATACGCGCTGCACGCCACTTGAATCCGTGCTCCACAACATGGTGTTCCTGAATCTGTACGACCACGGCCAGGCCTATACGGAAGGCGAACACCGGGGCTGGCTCACGGCGGCGGGCTTCGTGGACATCGACCGAAAAGTGCTGCCCGGCGGGTTCAGCCTGATGACCGGGCGCAAGGGGTAGGGCGGCCGTATCGCGCTTTCCGTCGATATGGAGCTGTGGTAGCGTTCTCGTCATAGGGAACTGACTTGGGGAAACCAAACCGGGAAAATCCGGATCAACGGGAGGATGCGCGCCATGACGACCTATTCCGACACCGCTGTAACCGAAGCTGAAACCAGGCCCGAGCCCGAGATTTATGCCGAGCCGCTGATCCATCCGCGCACCCTGTCCCACGGCACGCTGGAGATGATCGATCTCAAGAAATCAAAACGGTTCTACAAGGAGTTCCTGGGGTTGGACGTGGTCCAGCACCGGCCCTTCGCGCTCAATATCCGCATGGGTGGATACTGGGTGATCGTCTGCCTCGAAGTCGGCGAAAAGGTGCGGGCGCTGGGCGTGCGCAACCATTGGGGCCTTGATGTGGCGTCCCGCGAGGAAGTCGATCAGGCCCGCGAACGCGCCCTTGAAAACAAGGAAAAGTACGGCATCCGCAAGATCGCCAGAATCCGCGATGAAGACCGGGCCTATGCATTCTATTTCCAGGACCTAGATTACAATTGGTGGGAAATCGAACATGTCGAGGACGACAAGTACAACAAGCGCTTCGAACGCGGTGATCAATATTAGAGTGGCGGCTTAAGGCTTGCGTGTCGGCGCGGCTTCGATAAACATGCGCGGCATTCGGCGGAACGGAATTTCAGGGGAGAG
>CALGIA010000351.1 GCA_937916005.1 uncultured Rhodospirillaceae bacterium | reverse complement strand
CAGACTGACATAACCCAAATGCGGCGTGATCACCGTGTTTTCCAGCCGCCGAAAAGGATGGTCCAAGGGCAAGGGCTCCACATCGAAAACATCGATCCCGGCCCCGGCGATGGATCTGTTTTCCAGCACCGAGATCAGCGCCGCTTCATCGACCAACGGCCCACGCGACGTGTTGATGAAATAGGCACTTGGCTTCATGCGCCCGAAATCCGCCGCCTGCATGATGCCCCGCGTACGATCGCCGAGAATCAGATGGAGGGTGAGCACATCGGCGCGTTCGATCAGGGCGTCCTTGGTCACCAGCTCAACGCCCAGCTCGTCACAACGCTCCTGTGTAAGGTTCTGACTCCAGGCGATGACCTCCATGCCAAAGGCCTTGCCGACGGTGGCGACCGCCCCACCGAGCCGGCCAAGGCCCATCACACCCAACGTCTTGCCATTCAGCCCCACTCCCAGGGTCCGTTGCCAGGTACCGAGCCGGGTGGAGCGGTCCTCAATGGCGATCCCCCGCATCAAGCTGATGATCAACCCCCAGGTAAGTTCCGACGTGGTGTAACCCAGTGCCGGCGTTCCGCACACCGTCACGCCGTGATCGATGGCGGCCTGGCCGTCGATGGAAAAATTGCGCATGCCGCTGGTCAGCAATAATTCGAGATTGGGCAGCTTTTCAAACAGGCTGCGCCGGAATGGCGTGCGTTCACGCATGATGCAGATGATCTCGAAATCCTTGAGCCGGGCGGCAAGTTCGTCCTCATCGGCCATATGATCCTTGAACGCGGTCACGGACACCCCATCGCCGAGCGCGGCCCAATTCGCCATATCCAGCGCGCATTCCTGATAATCATCGATAATCGCACAGCGTTTCATCGCAGGGACTCCCATTTCCCAGCGCCATCATGCCAGTGGATAGCAAAGGCCGCAAACTATACAATTCAACGAAATAGCCGTCGCGCAATGTTCCTGGTTAGGGAAGAATTCCGGCAACGCCTGATAGCAAAGGGAGATCCCGCGCCATGATCATCGACAGCCATGTGCACATCTGGGGCTACCCCGTTCTCAACGAGGTCGGCGACAAGATCCGGACCACCGAGGACCTGATCGGGTTTCGCACCCGCTACCCCGATCTCTACGACCGGACCCTGACCGAAGACCCGATCGATAATTCCGACGCCCTGATCGCCCATATGGATGAAGCCGGCATCGACCGCGCGCTGATCCAGGCGCGGCCGGGGTCGGTCACCAACGACCAGGTCGCCATATCCGTGCGCCGGCATCCCGACAGGCTCTACGGGCTGATGCGGATCGGTCATGACCAGGAAGCGGCCTATGAATATGTCGAAGACCCCGCCCCGATCCGGGCGGCGGCGGCGGCCGAAATCGACCATTGCATCGGCGATCTGGGCATGAAGGGGTTGGGCGAAATATTCGTCCGCGCCCTGACCGCCGAAGTTGACCCGGAAGCCATCGCGCGTGACCTGGCGCCCATGATGGACGCGGTGCGCAAACATGGCGTTCCGGTTCAGTTTCCCACCGCATGGACCCAGTTTCCGGGCGGATTGTTTTACGGCAACCCGATCTGGGCCGATGAAGTCGCCTGCCGCTATCCCGATGTTCCGATCATCCTGACCAAGATGGGGCGCGGCATGGTGACCTATTTCGAGCCCTGCATGGCCGTCGCCATGCGGAACGCCAATGTCTATTTCGATGTGGTCGGCACGAC
>CALGIA010000350.1 GCA_937916005.1 uncultured Rhodospirillaceae bacterium | reverse complement strand
CATGCCGAGCGCAATGATCACCGCATGGAGAACGATTTCATTGGCGCGGTCGCGCCGGCCCGCGCCGAGCGCCCGCGCCACGGCCGACGATACGCCGCCCCCCATGGCCCCGGCCGACATCATCTGCATCAATGATTGCACCGGGAAGACCAGCGCCAGCGACGCCAGGGCCGTGACGCCGATATGGCCCACATACCAGGCGTCGGCGATGGTGGTCAGGGTTGTCGCCACGGCCACGGCGATATTCGGCCCCGACAGACGCGTCAGAGTCGGCAGGATCGGGCCGCGCAACAGACGTTCCAGCCGCGGGTCCATTTTTTGATCGGATGAGGTGATGGCGGCGTCCTGTTTGCTGAGACCTTGCGCCGACACTGACATGGATATTCAATGTGGCGCAATGGTCGGATTTTCAGAAGGGAAAGCAATGGATATCTCCCGCAGCATTCGCGCGTTGGGCCGCAATTTCAATCCGGATGTATTGAAGGCGACCTATGATCTATTTGTGCCGCTTCAGGAACGCGCCGACAAGGGCGGGGTCGTCCACCACATGGATATCGCCTATGGCGATCACGCCCAGCAGCGACTGGACATGGTCACACCTGAACGAAAGCCCGAAACAGCCGTGCCGGTCGTGGTGTATATTCATGGGGGCGGCTATATCGGGGGGGAAAGAAGTCCGTATCCGGGGCTGATCTACGACAATGTTCCGATATTTTTTGCCCGCAACGGCATGATCGGGGTCAATGCCACCTATCGCCTCGCGCCCGACCATAAGTGGCCGAGCGGCGCTCAGGATGTGGGGGCGGTCGTGTCCTGGCTGCGGGATAATATCGCGGATCATGGCGGCGACAGGGATCGGATTTACGTCGTGGGCCAATCGGCCGGCGCAACCCATGTGGCGACCCACGCCTTTGTCGAGGACGTTCACGGTGCGTCCGGACCGGGGATCGCCGGCGCGATCCTGCTGTCCGGCGTCTTTGCGCCCAGTGATCCGGTTTTCAGCCCGGGGCCTCCGGCGCCCAATTCCATCGCCTATTACGGCGAAGATCACACGCGATGGGAGGCCATGAGCCCGCTGTATCATGTCAGGCCCGGTCACCCGCCGGTTTATGTGGCGGCGACCGAATTCGACCCCTATCCGTTGGCCTGGGCGACGCCGGCCTTGATCGCTGAATTGACACGGTGCGACAAGGCGCTGCCCTGGTTCCGTCTGCTCCGGGATCACAACCATGTTTCGTCGGCGATGCAGATCAATTCGGAAATCGACACGCTCGGCCCGGATTTGCTGGAATTCATTGCCGCCACGGCGTGATCAAGCGCTACGATTCCCTGTCCAATTCCCGTATGATCCGACCATGGATTGGTCCGATGAAGGCATTGTGCTCAGCGCCCGCAAGCATGGCGAGTCGGCGGCAATCGTCACCTTGTTTACGCGGGGTCATGGCCGGCATGCGGGGCTGGTGCGCGGCGGGGCCGGGCGCCGTCAGCGCGGACTGTATCAGGCCGGCAACCGTTTGACCGCGACGTGGCGCGCGCGGCTTGAGGAACAGCTGGGAAGCTTTAGCTGCGAAATGATGCGGGCCTATGCCGCCGAGGTGATGTCGGACAGATTGTCGTTGGCCGCGCTGTCATCAGCCGCGATCCTCCTGGAAATGACCCTGCCGGAGCGGGAACCCCATGAGGATGTATTCGATGAGTTTTCGACCCTTCTCGATTCCCTGCTGTCGCCGGGATGGGAGGTCGCATATGTCCGATGGGAACTTGGATTGCTCGGCGCGCTTGGCTTTGGCCTCGACCTTGCGTCCTGCGCCGTCACCGGAACGACGGAGAATTTGACCCATGTTTCGCCCCGTTCCGGCCGGGCGGTGTCCGGCGAGGCGGGTTTCGCCTATCGCGACCGGCTTCTGATATTACCCCAATTTTTGCTCGACGATTCGGACCAAGAACAGCCAACTCACGCTGAGATTATTGACGGACTCGTCTTGACCGGCCATTTTCTTGAACGTCACGTATTCGCGCCGGAAAACCGCGAAATTCCCGCCGCGCGCCCACGGCTTGTTGACGCAATTCGCAGGGCGACGACTCTATCCAGTAATAGCAATGTGAGTTAAATCCATATGAGCCGAAAGCCCGAAACTGCGGAAATCCGCGACACACCGTTCGCAGATGCGCTGAGCGAGCGTTATCTTGCCTACGCCCTGTCGACGATCACGTCCCGTTCCCTGCCGGATGTGCGCGACGGCCTGAAGCCGGTTCATCGCCGGCTGTTGTTCGCCATGCGTCAGTTGCGGCTTGATCCCGGATCGGGCTTCAAGAAATGCGCCCGGGTGGTCGGCGATGTGATGGGCAAATATCATCCCCATGGAGACCAATCCATCTATGACGCCATGGTGCGCATGGCGCAGGAATTCGCCGCGCGCTATCCGCTGATTGAAGGCCAGGGGAATTTCGGCAATGTGGACGGCGATAACGCCGCCGCCATGCGCTACACGGAAGCGCGGCTGACGGAATATGCGACGGCGATGCTGGAAGGCATCGACGAGGATTCAGTCGATTTCCAGGAAAATTACGACGGCACGGAAAACGAACCGAATCTTTTGCCGGCTTCGGTGCCCAATCTGCTGGCCAATGGAACGTCGGGCATCGCCGTTGGCATGGCGACCAATATTCCACCCCATAATCTGGATGAGCTGTGCAGCGCGTCGCTCCATTTGATCAAGTTTCCCAAGGCGACGAACGCCAAGCTGGTGGAGTTGGTGCCGGGGCCGGATTTTCCGACCGGCGGCGTTCTGATGGAATCCCGCGCTTCCGTCGAAGAATCCTATGCGACGGGACGGGGCAGCTTCCGGCTGCGCGCCCGATGGGAAGTCGAAAAACTGAAACACGGCCAGTACCAGGTGGTGGTCACGGAAATTCCTTATCAGGTTCAGAAAGGGAAACTGGTGGAGCGGGTGGCGGAGCTGATGACCTTGCGCAAGCTGCCCATGCTGGCTGATATCCGGGACGAATCCGCCGATGATATCCGGATCGTGCTGGAACCCAAGTCGCGCACCATCGAGCCGGAAATGCTGATGGAAGGCATGTTCCGTCACACCGATCTGGAAACCCGGTTCGGTCTCAACATGAATGTCCTGGACGGCGGCCGCATTCCCAAGGTGATGAACCTGCGCGACGTGCTGACCGCTTTTCTCGATCACCGCCACGACGTCCTCAAACGCCGCACCCGTTATCGCCTTGAGCGGATCGATCATCGGCTCGAGGTTCTCGGCGCTTATTTGATCGCCTATGCCAATCTGGACGAAATCATCCGCATCATCCGCGAGGAGGACGAACCCAAGCAAGTGATGATGAAGAAGTGGAAGATGAGCGATGTTCAGGCCGAGGCCATTCTCAATATGCGGCTGCGGGCATTGCGGCGTCTCGAAGAAGTCGAAATCCGCTCCGAACATGATGCGCTGACGGCCGAGAAAAAAGATCTCAACAGCCTGATGAAGGACGAAAAGAAACGTTGGGATGTCATCAGCCTGCAGATCAAGGACATTCAGGCGCGCTTCGGCGTCAAGACCGAGCTTGGCAAGCGGCGGACCGAAATCGGCGATGCTCCCACGCTGATCGATGTGCCGCTTGAGGCCATGATCGAGCGGGAACCTATCACGGTGATTTGTTCCGAGAAGGGATGGATCCGCGCCGCCCGTGGCCATGTCGCCGACAACGGCGAGATCAAGTACAAGGAAGGTGACCGGGAGCGCTTCGTGCTGCATGCCGAGACAACCGACAAGTTCCTGTTGTTCGGCACCAACGGGCGGTTTTACACGATCGGTTGCGGCAAGCTGCCGGGTGGGCGTGGATTCGGCGACCCGATCCGCCTGATGACCGGGCTGGGCAATGATCAGGAAATCGTCACGGTCATGGTTCACAAGCCGGGGCGGAAACTGCTGGTTGCGGCCAGTGACGGGCGTGGTTTCGTGGTCCCGGAAGACGAGGTCCTCGCCCAGACAAAGGGTGGCAAGCAGGTGCTCAATGTCAAAGGCGGGGTTGAGGCCCAGTCCTGCACTGTTGCCGACGGCGATTTCGTCGCGGTGGTTGGCGAAAATCGCAAGCTGCTGATCTTCCCGTCTGACGAATTACCCACCATGTCGCGCGGGCGCGGCGTGGTGTTGCAGCGCTACAAGGACGGTGGAATGTCGGACGCCACGGTCTTTACCCTTGCCGAGGGACTGACCTGGCGGGCTGGGGACCGGAGCCGCACGGAGACCGACCTGAAGGATTGGATCGGAAAACGCGCCCAGGCGGGCCGGATTGCGCCGCGCGGGTTTTCCAGCGCCAACCGGTTTAGCTGATCCCGGCCGGCTGGATGATGTTTCAATCCATACAGGTATTGGATACGATCCCTGTGGGCAATGACGATAGCCTGTGATCGGTAGCCGGGAAATTGTTGTTTGAATCATAAAAAATCGAAATGAATGCTTCCGGCAGGGAGCTTATTCGTTTCATACTGATGTTGAACTAAATCACCATAGGGAGATGAATAATGAAAAGACGTGATTTTGTAACGACGGCGGGCGCGACGGCTGTTGCCGGCGTGGCGGCTTCCTCATTTGCGGCCCCGGCCATTGCCCAGGGCAAGAAACAATGGATTGCGGTTTCCGCATTCGGCAAGGCGGGCCTTCTTGGCCAGGCGCTTGAAGAATTCGCGAAATTTGTCGGGGTGGCTTCCCAAGGCCGGCTGACCATCAAGGTTTATCACGCCGGCGAACTGGTCAAGCCGTTCGAGGCCCTGGACGCCGTTCAAAGTGGAACCGCGC
>CALGIA010000349.1 GCA_937916005.1 uncultured Rhodospirillaceae bacterium | reverse complement strand
TGAGTGTTGCCGTATTGGCGGTTATCCGCCTGCTGACGCCGGGCGTGTCGCTCCAACAGCGCCGCGCCAACTGCGTACTGTACAGGGTTCGCCTGGCGGGTGACAGGAAAGGCCCGTGAAAGGAATTCGGGCGGAACCGGATCCGAAGCGGTCTTGTGGCGCCTATTCGCAAAAAAGCGGCCGACCGTCGGCGATATATTCAAGCAGCACTTTCTGTACAATGTCCCGCATGAACCACTCCGGCAACGCCTTGCCGGCTTTAAGTGTCTCGCGCGCCTGGGTGCCGCTGATGGATTGGGTTTCGGCATTTGCCGCGGTATCGTACTTGCCTGTTTTCGGATTGTATCCGATGGGCTCGAAGAACACGGGCGCAATACCAATATCCCCCATTTCCTCGAACAGATCGCGGTTTGCATCGGCGCCGTAAAAATCGCCCACCCCGGTGTGGTCGCGCCCGATGATAAAATGGGAACATCCCATATTTTTGCGGCACAGAGCAGTGAACACCGCTTCGCGTGGTCCGGCATAGCGGGAATAGGTCGAAAAGCTGCCAAGCACGACCTTGCCTTCCGGATAGCATCCGGCGTCCAGCACCGCCCGATAGCTGTCCATGATCGGGTCGGGTAGAAAGTCGCCGGCCTTCTTTGGCCCGATCACGGGATTAATATAGAGCCCGTCCGCCCCGGTACGTTCCAGCGCGGTGAGCTGTATGGTTTCGTGGGCGCGGTGGGCGGGGTTTCTTCCATGGAAGGCAACTACCCTCGACCAGCCCATCTGGGTGAAAATGTGGCGCGTCTGGGCGGGGGTTAGATGATCTTGACGGCGCGGCGCGCGCAACGGCCCGATCTGGGTGATGTCCCCGCCGATGAAAGTGGAGCCCGCATTTTTCACCCGTGCAACGCCCGGGTGGGCGTCCGAGGTGGTGCCGAAGAATGCCTGGCAGAAATTATCCATGTCGAGGGTGTAAATATCGGTGACGTCGATCAGCGCCGTTGGCTCACCGGTCTCGCCGGCCAGCGCGATGCGCTCTCCGCGCGCAATTCCGGCCGCTTCGGACCGGAGAGTCTGAAGGACAATCGGCAGGGTCCACGGTTCACCACTCGGCAGTCGGCAGGAGTCCAGCACTGATGCCAAAATGTCCCGGTCCATAAATCCGGTCAGTGGCGAATAGGTGCCGAAGGCGAACTGTTCGCAATCCATCAATGTAGTCTCAGGGACGCGCAGCACCTGTAATTCCGGTATTTCCTCCAGATCCTTGGGCGTTGCTTCCCGGTGAATCAACCGCCCGCCCAGTGGTTCGGTCAGGCGAGAGACGGGGTTGGCCGCCCTTTCTGAGTGCATCTCTAATGGCCCCTATTGATGACTGGGTGTCTTTTTCGAGCTCCGTCGATATCTGCCGAGGCTGCCAGCTTTACACCGCGTTCAAGCAAAATGCCAGCATGGCCGCCCTCGTATATTTAGGTCAGTAGAGATTGCTGTCGATGGGTTCGGGAAAGCACCGGGGTCTTGGCGCTCCACCTCATTCGATGTAACTAACTGACATTCAGTGGTTAGTGACCAGACAAGGATGCGGTGGATGCCGGTGACTTCTTCGGTCCCTCCGGATTGTCTGTCCTGAGTGCATTTCCAAATCGGAATTGGCGAATATGGCGGCGCTGTAGTGGCGTCAGCGGCCGGTTTATTTTATGCTGTCTCACATGAGCAATTCGACAACCCACGCGCATCGCTTCAACCGCCGATGACGACTGAAACCCCCGAACATCTCAAATGCCAGGTGCGCGACTATTGGGACGCGGAATCCTGTGGCGAGATTTATGCAATGGGTGATGAGCCGGGGTCGCGGATGGCGGCGTTACGGCGCGCGCGCTATGATTTGGAACCCTATATTCCCGAATTTGCCGGTTTCGAGGATGGGGCCGGGCGCGACGTGCTGGAAATTGGCGTTGGCATGGGATGCGACCATCTGCGCTGGGCCGAGTCCGGGCCGCGCAGCCTGACAGGGGTCGATCTGACCGACCGCGCTATCGAGTTTACCCGCGACCATCTCGCACTGCAGGGACTGTCATCTGATCTGCGACAGGCCGATGCGGAACATCTGCCGTTCGATGACGCAAGTTTCGATCTGGTCTATTCCTGGGGCGTGCTGCATCACAGTCCCAATACGCCGCGCGCGATAGACGAAGTCCTGCGGATGCTGCGGCCCGGCGGCGTGGCGCGTGTGATGATCTATCATCGCTGGTCCATGACCGGATACATGTTGTGGGCGCGCTATGGCCTGTTGGCCGGCCGGCCGTGGCGATCGCTCGCCGCGATTTACGCATCTCATCTGGAAAGCCCGGGCACCAAGGCGTATACCCGTAATCAGGCGCGCAAAATGTTCGGTGGGTTTCGTGACGTGACGGTGGAAATTCAGCTCAATCATGGCGATTTGCTGCAGGGCGAGGTTGGTCAGCGTCATCGCGGTCCATTATTGCACATGGCGAAATTGCTGTGGCCGCGCTGGGTGATCCGGAAATTTTTTCCTCGTCATGGGCTGTATCTGATGATCACGGCGACGAAATAGAGTCGGAACCTGATAGTGCTGTCACGCATTGATAACGGCCATGTTCTCGGCATTGCCGCTTTTTCCGTTCCAATCCTGGGGGTTTACGCGCCGCTGAGTCTCGCGCCGCTGATCATGGCGGTGGCGGTGGCGGCGGTGGCGGTACGCCGCGCCAGGGATGGGGCGTGGCCGAATATTCTTGGGTTCGCGGCGCTTGTTTGCGCCCTCGCCATGGTCTGGTCGGCGGTCAGCATCCTGTGGTCTATCGATCCGGCCACGGCGCATATCTCCAAGCTCGTGCGGTTGGCCCTGCTTCTGCTTGCGGGACTCACCCTGATCGATTGCGCCCGAGCCCTGAAACCGGATGGGCGCGACAGGTTCCAGAAATTCATGATCGCCGGAATGGTGATCGCGGCCCTGCTGATGTTGGTCGACCGGGTCTCCGAGGGGGCGGTCCGGCAATTGATCCCCGGTGCCAGGGAGTCCTGGGCCGTAATGATGGTCCAGTTCAATCGCAGCATGACGATTTTTGCGCTGATGGTCTGGCCGGTTACGCTTGTCATCTGGCGCCGGTCGCCCGCGTTGGCGATCGTCTTCTGCGCCGCCATTCTGGCGCTGGTCAGCGGATTCAATAGCGCCGCCGCGATCATCGCGATTATTGCGGGCATGCTGTGTTTTGTGCTGACATTCCTGTTGCCGCGCATCCTCCCCGCCGTTGTCGCCCTGGGCGTGCTCATATCGATTTTCGCGGGACCTTATGTGTCGCACCAAATTTCGCCGGCCAAAATGGCCAAAATGGCGGGCATGTCGATTCCCAATTCGGCCTATCATCGTCTGCTGATCTGGCAATTTACCTCCGGGAAAATTGCTGAGAGGCCGCTGCTGGGCTGGGGGTTCAACAGCTCGAAAACCATTCCCGGCAACAAGCGCGACATTTGGAAGGGATCGGCGGTGCTGCCCCTGCATCCCCATAATGCCTGGCTCCAATGGTGGTTGGAACTGGGCGTGGTGGGCGCCACTCTTGGCGTCGTCCTTGGCGGGGGGATTGCATTGCGTCAGCGCGATCCGCATTTGGGCCGCGCCGAACGCGCGGCATCCCTGGCCCTATTGGTCGCTGCGTTCCTGGTTGGGGGGGTTTCCTATGGCGTCTGGCAAAGCTGGTGGGTTGCAACGATTTTGTTCGCCGCCATTTTTATGGTCGGATGCCTGAGTCCGCCGGATCAACGACGAGCGGAGTTACGCTCCAGCCAATAACACCCCATCACACAGCACGAGGCACCCATGACCCGCATCGCCGTGACCAGCCATATATTTCGCATCCTGCCCCATCTCCGGGAAGAGCTGACGAAGCAATACCCCGAATGCCGGTTTCATGAAGGCTCGCTGCGCATGACCGAGGATGAGTTGATCGAATTTCTCGGCGATGCGGAGGTTGCGTTGATCGGGCTGCATCCCATAACGGACCGGGTGCTGGCGGCCTGTCCCGATCTGAAGGCGGTGGCGGCGTGTTCGGTCGGGCTCGACCATATCGACCCCGCCGCGATGCGGCGGCACGGCGTCGCGCTTGGATGGAAGGCCGGTGTCAATAAGGTTTCCGTGGCGGAACTGACATCAGCATGATGATTTCCCTGCTGCGCCGGGTACACCAATATAATTTGGATTTGCGCGAGGGCCGCTGGCCGCCGGATCGCATGGGCCTGCATCTGCGTGGCCGCACGGTCGGCATTCATGGCTGCGGCAATATCGGCAAGGAGCTGATAAGGCTTCTGCAGCCTTTCGGCGTGAAAATCCTGGCCTGTGACCGGCGTGATTTTCCTGAATTCTATGCAGAATATGGCGTGACCCCTGTTTCGGCGGAAGAACTGCGCGCGTCTTCCGAGATTCTCACCATCCACCTGCCCAAGAACTCCACCACCATCGGCATGTATGACGATGCGGCTCTCGGCCAGATCAGGCCCGGCGCCATGCTGGTCAATACGTCGCGCGGCGGTATCGTCGATGAAGCGGCCCTGCAGCCGCGCCTGGCCGATGGCCGCATCGCCGCCGCCGCCTTCGATGTCTTCGCCGTGGAGCCGCCGACCGACCTGACTTTCGCCCATATGCCCAACGTGCTGGCGACGCCCCATATCGGGGGCAGCGCGCGCGAGGCATGGGAGGCCATGGCGCGGGGTGGCATCCTTGGCGTATCTGACCACTACGTGCCGGAGCCCGGAGTTTATCCATTTGATTAGTCGGCGATTGCCGAGTTGAAGTTCTTTACCTTTTGCCAACGGCCACCGCATAGGATCATGCCGGAATTGACATCAATTAATCTTTGGCGCTACAGCATTGGCGTTCAGAGATGGAATAAGAATAAAGAATGGGCTCGTAATGGCTGAAAATTATCGCATCGTGGTTTTGGGCTTGGGATATGTGGGGCTGCCGCTTGCCGTGTCGCTGGCGAAGCACTACGAGGTCGTCGGGTTCGACATCAATACCGGGCGTGTCCGTGAACTCATGGCCGGCCATGACCGCACCAATGAGATCGATTCGGACCGGCTCGCAGCGAGTTCAATGACCTACACCAGCGATGTTGCCGAAATCGGCGGATATGACATCTATATCGTGACCGTGCCGACACCGGTCGATGCCCACAACGTGCCTGATCTTGGCGCGGTCCGGGCGGCGTCGCGCACCGTTGGCGGGGTGATCGGCAAGGGCGCCATTGTCGTGTTCGAAAGCACCGTCTATCCCGGCGTGACTGAGGATGTGTGCGGGCCCGAAATCGAAGCCGTGTCCGGGCTGGTCTGCGGCGAGGATTTCTTTCTGGGTTATTCGCCCGAACGCATCAATCCGGGCGACCGGGAACATACCGTTGAACGGATTACCAAGGTGCTGGCGGGGCAGAATGCCGCGGTGACCAAGGTGTTATCCGATATGTACGGAACCATGACGACCGGCGGCGTGTTCGTGGCGCTCGATATCCGCACCGCCGAAGCCGCCAAGGTCATCGAAAACGCCCAGCGCGATATCAATATCGCCTTCGTCAATGAGGTCGCGACCATCTTCCAGAAAATGGGCCTGTCGATCCATGACGTGCTGGAAGCCGCCGGAACTAAATGGAATTTTCTCAACTTCTCCCCCGGGCTCGTGGGTGGGCATTGCATCGGGGTTGATCCGTTCTATCTTGCCCATGCCGCGACCTCCATCGGCCATCATCCCGAGATCATATTGGCCGGCCGCCGGATCAACGATTCCATGGGCGGCTATGTGGCGGAATGCGTTGCCCGGGAACTGGCCAAAACCGGGCGGGGCGCCGGCGCGCGTATCCTGATGCTGGGGCTGACTTTCAAGGAAAATGTTCCCGATCTCAGAAACTCGCGGGTTATAGATATCATCACGGCGCTAAAGGGGCGGGGCTTCACGATCGACGTCCATGACGCCTTCGCCGATCCTGCGGAGGCGGCGCAATATTATGACGTGGAGCTTCTGCCCTCGCTCGACGGCGCATCGGGCTATCAATGCGTGGTCGGCGCGGTGCCCCATGACGCCTATTGCGCCTTTACCGGCGACAGGTTTCAGGAATTGCTCGAACCCGGCGGACTGATCGCCGATATAAAGGGCATGTGGCGCAAAATTCCGACTCCGGACGGCCTTATCCGCTGGCAGCTTTGACGGGTAAATTTGGGCTCACCGCCATTCTGTCCGCGCAAAATCCTAGTTGGATTTGAAAATCACGCCGGCCATTACGGCGCCGTTGGTGCGGGCCTGTTCGATATTGCAATCCCGAAGATCCGCGCGGGACATGTTGGCGCCGGTAAAATTTGCGTCCGTGACGTTGGCGCCCACGAGATAAATATCGGTGAGATTTGCTTTATGAAAATCCGCACGGGACAGGTTGGCGGGCCATGTTTTCCCGGTGTCGCGCCCGAGCCCGTCTGTCAGGGCAAGCGAGCCGAGATTGGCTTTCCTCAGATTGGCTCCGGGCAGCGCGGCGTCGGCAAGCATGACGCCTCGCATATCCGCCTGGCTTAAATCGGCACTGGACATATCGGCGCCCGTGAGGTTTGTCATGGTCAGCCGGCAATTGACGAGCAGCGAGCCCACCAGAATGATGCCGGTGAGATCGGCGGCGCTGAGATCGATGCCGTTGAAATCGGTGTGGCGCAAGTCGATCCCCTTAAGAACGGCACGCTCGCCCTCCCGGCCCTGGCTGTCCAGCCATTGCTGGTGTTGTTCGAAGACGTCCGATATTTCTGCCCGGGGTTTGGGTTTGCTTTTTTCGCGCTGAACCGATCTTGTATCGGCTTCGGAAAGATCAACGCCATCCAGGAATGCGCCCCGCAGATCGGCGCCGATCAGGGACGCGCCCTTTAGATTGGCCCCCGCGAGATTGGCCCCGGTAAGCACCGCATTTTTGAGCTTGGCATGCGACAGATTCGCGTCCTTCAGGTCCGCGCCCGACAAATCCACCTCCGGCATTGAGGCGCCGACGAAATTCGTCCGCACGCAGCTGCTGCCCCCCATTCTCGCGCCGTCGAGCAGCGCATCGCGCAACAAAGCCGAATCGAGCACCGCGCGGGTCAAATCAACCACGCCCTGACCCTTGCGTTGACCGAAGGTCATTGTCCCGGCGCGCAGATCGGCGCCTTCCAGATTGGCCTCGGTCAGCGTCGCGGCGTGAAGCCGTACGCCCCGGAGATCAGATTTGAACAGATTGCATTTCTTTAAATTAGCTTTTTCCAGATTTGCCACGAACAAATCGGCATGGCTGAGATCGGATTCGACGAACGAGCTTTCCGAAAAATCCGTCATCTGGGCGATGATGGATTGCATATTGATGCCATTGAAGTTTAGCTGGTTCAGCGATTGTTTGGTAAAGTTCGCGCGCTTACCGTTCCGACGACCGGTAATGAAGAGATAGTGGTCTTTCAACGATTGCTTGAGTTCATTGATGTCGGTCACGCGGGTCTCCCGCGGATTCACCGCGATGGGGCTGAAAGCAGCGGAATTCTTAGCCTAAAATGATTAAGTCTTGTTAAATTTCAAATATTGACTCCCGACCTAAGGCATTGATTTATCGGGAAAAGTTGAAACATTGGTGGAATATGCCTGAGCAGAACATTCGAATACCGGTATTGATCGCGGGTGGCGGCCCGGTCGGGTTGGTGGTCGCGCTGGAACTTGGTGTGCGGGGCGTGGAATGCATGGTCCTCAACGACAAGCCAGATACGGCCGCCCACCCCAAAGCCAACGCCATCGGCGCGCGAACCATGGAACATTTGCGCCGGCTCGCCATCGCCGCGCCCCTGCGAAAAATGGGGCTAGCCGACGACCATCCAACCGATGTTGCTTATTTCACGCGGCTGACGGGTTACGAACTCGCGCGATTGCCCATGCCGTCGCGGCGCGATGCGCTGGCCGAGGCGGAGTCCGGCGCCGGGGCCTGGGCATCGCCAGAACCCCCCCATCGCTGTTCGCAGATTTTTCTTGAACAGCAGCTCAAGCGGCGCGCCGACGACCTGCCCACAATTGATTTGCGATTCGGCTGGCAGCTGACCGCTGTGAAAGAATCCGGCGATAGTGTATCCGCTACGGCTGAGGAAATAGCCACGGGCCGCACCGTAACGATTGAAGCGGATTACCTGGTCGGCGCCGATGGCGGCAACAGCATTGTGCGCAAGTCCCTGGGCATCGAGTTGGAAGGCGAAAGCGGAGTGGTACGCCCGTTCATGGGCGGTGAAATGTTCGCCGCCTATTTCCGCGCCCGTCCCGATCCGTCCTGGCTGAGCGTGAATGCGTCCTGGCAATACTGGATCGTGAATCCTGATATCCGCGCGCTGCTGATTCATGTGGACCAGACCGACCGGTTTTTGCTGCACACCACCATTGCCAAGGGCGGCGACCCGGCGGCGATGGATACGGCCGCAATCATGGGGTTGATGGCGAGCGCGAACGTGGAGCTGGAGCTGCTGTCCGAGGTGCCCTGGACCGCCGGTTACAGCCTGGTGGCGCAAAGCTATGGAACGGACCGGATCTTTCTGGCGGGGGACTCGTCCCATTTATTTACCCCGACCGGGGGACTTGGGATGAATACGGGCGTCGATGACGCGGCGAATCTGGGATGGAAACTGGCCGCTTTGTGCCAGGGCTGGGGCGGGGCGAAGCTGGCCGGATCATTCGGAGCGGAACGCAGGCCGATCGGCCTGCGCAACATCAATTTCGCGCGCGGCTTCGCCAATTCCGTCGGCACGGTTCCCGTGACCGAAGAGGCTGAACGCGACAGCGCCGCTGGACGTGCGGAACGCGCCACGCTGGGAGAAAGGCTCCGCGCCCATGCCCGAAGCGAGTTCATCATCCCGGGCATCATGCTGGGTGTCCGCTATGCCGGCTCTCCCATCGTGGCGGAAGATGATGGGTTCGGCGGGCCACCCCCGGACGAACCCAACTCATATATTCCTAATAGTTCTCCGGGTGCGCGGGCGCCCCATTTCTGGTTTTCCCCGGGTAGCGCACTTTATGATCGGTTGGGGCCGGAATTTACGCTGCTTCGGCTTGGCGGAAGCGTGATTGATACGTCATCGATCGAAGAAGCAGCTGCTCTGCGGGGCGTGCCGCTCACCATCCTTGATGTGAAACCGGATCGAGCGCGGGACCTCTATGGCGTTGATCTGGCGTTGATCCGGCCGGACCAGCACATCGCCTGGCGCGGCAATCGAGCCCCGGACAACGCCCTGGCGTTGGTCGATCTCGTTCGGGGCGCTTGATGAAAGCCATCAATTTTCCCAGTCGATACGCGGCAGTTTCATCAAGCTTGCCGGGCCGATGAAAAGCCGGCGATCCTGAACCGTGACCGGAACGGTGATGGTATTCTTGCCGCCGGGCGTAGCGCGCGCCACCATATTCAGAACGAATTTCGCCATATCCGCGTCGCGCGTGGGAATTTGCCGGGCGTGGACCAGACTGTCCACCAGCGCGCGATATCCCTGAATGCGCGCCCGCATGGCGCCGACGGGCTGAAGGTCCGCGTCCAACGCAATCGTGCCGTCACCGTCGAATTTCATTTTGCCCCAATCCAGGTGCAGCCGCTTTATCTCGACCGTCCCGCCGCCATCGCGCCAATCGCCAAGGGCGGCCGACAGGCGCAAACGCGAAGACGGCTTGAATGCCGCAACGCCGAGAAGTTTCACCCTGGCGTCGAGTGCGCGAATATCACGGCCCAGCAGCGCGGCGGGACCATCGGGCAGCAATACGCCCGCCAGGGCGACCGATATAACGGGATCGGGGGTCTCCAAATGGGGTAGATCGAGGCGAAATGATATGGCATCGGCGGTAATTTTTTGTCCGATCGCCGCGCGCCCGCTTGGCAACTTCCCAGCTGTCGATTGAATGTCGATTTGGGCGAGTTTTGCCGTGATGCCGCGCGGAACGCCGCCGTCGATATGAACCCCGCCCAAAGCCTCGGCGGCGGTCAGGGTGAAGTCCCGCGCGGCTCCATTCCGTAATATGGAAAGATGATGACGCCCGGGAAAGATGAATTCCGGCCTGCTCAGATTCCAAGGCCGTGCGGTGGCGACGAGTTCCGGGCCACGCCAATCCCAAGATGACTTGGGACCCGCGATCCGTGGCCCCTTGACCCGCGCGCGCAGGACGAATGGAAACCCGCCAATGGAAATATTTTTCCACGCGACAATCCAGCCGGCGGCGCGACGGCCGGCGGCCCAATTTTCGACGCCGCCCTGCAAATTGTTCGACGCGACGAACCAAAAGACGCTATAGAGAATGGCCGCAACGGCCAGGCAACCAGCTGAAACAACTAGAAATCGACGCCGCATCAACTCCCCCTCCCTGCCGTCCGTTTATAGTCGCGGTCGATGGGATCGTCGAGCAGCGAAGCGCCGCTTTGCACGCTTTGCGCTTGCGCAGTACACTTTCGCCGAATCATCGAAACCGGAAAGATCGAAAATCATGGAAGGCGCGCGCGATGCAGCCCTGAGCCCGGCCTGGGTTGCTGGCGCAGGGGCGCTGTTCATATTTTTCTGGGCCAGCGGGTTTGTCGCCGCCAAGTACGGCTTTCCCTATGCCGAACCGTTTACGTTTCTCGCCATCCGTTTCGTGATCGGCAGCATTGCGCTCCTGGCGATTTGTCTGTTGTGGAAAGCCGAATGGCCTCGCACCGTGCGCGGTTTCGGCCATATCATCGCCGCCGGGCTGATGGTGCAGAGCTTCTATCTGATCGGCGTCTATTACGGCATTTATCTCGGCGTATCGACCGGGATCGTGGCGCTTGTGGTTGGGTTGCAGCCATTGCTGACCGGCGCGCTGGCCGGGTCGTTTCTGGGTGAACGGGTAAGTGCGCGCCAATGGTCCGGTCTCGCGCTCGGGTTTGCCGGGCTTGGCATGGTGGTTGCCGATCGGGTCACCTTGGCCGGTGCGCCCCTGGCGGGTTTCGCCATGGCGGCGCTTGGCCTGGTCTCCATCACGCTGGGGACGCTTTATCAGAAGAAATACTGCGCCGCCTTCGATATCAGATCCACCGTCGCAATTCAGAACCTCGCATCCTGCGTTGTGATGTTCATCCTGGCGGCGGGTTTCGAGTCCATGGTCATCCACTGGACCGGAGAGTTCCTGTTCGCGCTGCTCTGGTCTGCCTTTGGATTATCGGTGATCGCGATCACGATTTATTACTGGCTGGTGCGGCGCGGGGCGGCGGCCAAGGTCACCAGCCTGATTTATCTGAGCCCGCCAACCACGGCCTTGATGGGTTGGGCGGTGTTCGATGAGACGCTGGGTTGGATTGCGCTTGGCGGCATGGCCGTCGCCGTCGCCGGGGTTGCGCTGGCCACGGGCCGCAAGTGAGCGGCCCGTCGAGCAAAGCGCCGCAAGTGAGCGGCCCGTCGAGCAAAGCGCCGCAAGTGAGCGGCCCGTCGAGCAAAGCGCCGCTGTGGATAATCTGTGCGCCGGGGTTGTTCGTCATCCTCTGGGCTTCAGGGTTCCCCGCCGTGAAATATGGGCTGGATTATATTGAACCCTTCACCCTGTTGGCCGTGCGTTCAGCGCTGAATGTTTTGGTCGTGGCCGCCATTCTGCCCTTTGTCCGGGTGCGCTGGCCGCAAAATTGGCGCGCGGTCGGCCATATCGCCGTGGCGGGGTTCCTGCTGCAATTCGCCTATCTCGGCGCCATGTTCGTCGCCTTGGGCGAAGGCATCAGCCAGGGGCTGGCCGCGCTGATCGCCGGGATGCAGCCGCTGATCACCGCCATGTTGGTCGGGCGGTGGCTGGGTGAACGCATCACCCCAATTCAATGGGCCGGGTTTCTGCTCGGCTTCGGCGGGTTGGCTGCGGTGATGTCCGAACGCATCACCATCGGGACCGGCAGTGCGCTGGGATTTTCTGTCATCGCGCTGACCCCGTTCCTGATCACAGCGGGGTCGCTGTATCAGAAGCGCTACTGCGCCAATATGGATTTACGCGCGGGCATGATCATTCAGCACACGGTTGCGGCTTTCGCGTGTTTCGCAACGTCTCTGGCACTGGAAACACGTGAAATACAGTGGGGTTTTGAGCTCTCCTTCACGTTGGCCTGGCTGGTTTTGTTCCTGTCCATCGCGGCGACGAACCTCTATTACATCATGCTGCGGCGCGGTGAAGCGGCTCGGGTTTCCGGGTTATTCTATCTGACCCCGCCGACCGCCGTGGTGTTGGGTTACCTGACGTATGGCGAGACCTTCGGCCTGATCGCCATTGGGGGTTTCGTCGTGGCGGCGACGGGGGTGGCGTTGATCAGCCGGCGCGGGGGAAATATATGATTTCGAAATCGGGTTTTATTGCGGCGGCGCCTGTCTTGTTCGTCCTGCTGTGGAGCACCGGCTTCATCGGCACCAAGTACGGCATGCCCTATGTGGAGCCGTTCACGTTTCTGGCCGTGCGATTTGCGATTACGGCGGCGGCGCTGACCATCCTGGCCGTCGCCATGCGCGCCCCCTGGCCGGCTACATGGCGCGAGGGCGGACATATCGTCATCGCCGGACTGCTGTTGCACGGTGTTTATGTCGGCGGGGTATTCAGCGCTGTGTCCGAAGGCGTTTCCACCGGGGTGATCGCGCTGATCGCGGGGTTGCAGCCGCTGCTGACCGCTGGGCTGGCCGGGCGTCTGCTGGGCGAAAAAATCAGCGCGGTCGGATGGATCGGGTTGATGGCCGGCTTTGTCGGCGTGGGCATGGTGGTGTGGGAACGGCTGTCCATCGGCAGCGCCACGATCACCGGCATGATGTTTGCCGTGATGTGTCTGATCGGCATCACCTTCGGCGCGCTGTACCAGAAAAAATTCTGCGCGACTTTGGATTTGCGCAGCGGCAATGCAATCCAACTTGCCGCGTCGGCAATTCTGGGGACCATTGCGGCGGTGGTTTTCGAGACCCGCGAAATTCAATGGACCGGCGAATTCATTTTCGCGCTTATCTGGCTCAGCCTGATGCTCTCGATTATGGCGATCAGCCTGCTTTACTATATGCTCCGGATCGGCCAGGCATCGCGGGTCACCAGCATTTTTTATCTGACCCCGGCGGTCACGTCCGTGATGGGGTTCATGATATTCGGCGAAGCCCTGGGCGCATTGGCGATCGGCGGAATTGTTCTGGCCGGCGCAGGCGTCGCGCTGATCAACAGATGAATGCGCCGTGAAAACGGGTGGTCACAATGTCATCTATGAGGAACCGGGCGACGTCTGGTTTTTCGTCTATGGCTCACTGATGTGGGATGCGCCGTTCCCGGTTGCCGAAACGCGCCATGCCCTGCTGCGCGGATACCACCGGGCGTTTTGCGTGCAATCGCTGATCTATCGCGGAACGCCGGAACGACCGGGGCTGTCGCTCGGTCTGGATTTCGGCGGCTCGTGTCGGGGAATTACGCTGCGCGTCGCGGCGTCCGAACGCAACGACGTTGCGCGTTATCTGGAGCAACGGGAATTGCGGGAAGACATTTATTTTTGTCGCCGCGTCACAGTGACTACGCGGGAAGGCCGCATTCCCGCATACGCCTTTGTTGTCAATCGCACCGACCCGATCTATGCGGGCAAGCAGAGCCTGGAGAATATGGCGGTCTGTATCGCCGGCGCGTCGGGGGAGCGCGGTCCCAACCGGGATTATGTCGCTGGCGCCGTCCAGCATCTCGACAAGCTGGGCATAGCCGATGGACCGATCCACGCCTTGCTGCGTCGGGTGGATGAAATTCAGGGAAAGGAAGAAACATGAGTCTTCGAGTCGGATTGATATCTCGGACGTTTTTTAACATGCCCCTATGGGCGGCTTTCGAGCAGGGTTTTTTCGTCGATGCCGGTCTGGAGATCGAGGCCGAAATTCTCGATTCCGGCACCAAGGTGACGGAAGGGCTCCGCAATGGGAGCCTGAATTTCGCCATTGCCCCGCCCGACGGAGTCCTGCTTGATGCGGCGGTCGGCGGAAGCCTGCGCATCATCGCGGGCAACACGTCCAAGCTGTCGCATTTCCTGATCACCCAGCCTCGCTTCAAGAAAATCGAGGATTTGAAGGGCGCGCGTATCGGTTGCCTGTCGATCGATGAAGGCACGACCTTTGTGATTCAGGACATGTTGTCTCGTCACGGCCTGATTTTTCCCGATGATTATATCCTGGACCCGGTCGGCGGTGCGCCGACGCGCTGGAAGCTGTTTCAGGAACAAAAGATCGATGCCGGGCTGCAATCCATTCCCCTGTCCTACATGGCGGAGGATGCGGGCTTCTCCAATCTTGCCGCGACCACGGATTATATTCCCGATTACCAGTTTACCGTGGTCAATGCGGATGGCGAATGGGCGGGCTCCCACGAAAGCGAGACAGTGGCGTTTCTCGCGGCTTTATTGAAGGCGACCGATTGGGTGTACGACAACCGCGCCGGCGCCGCCGACATCGCGGCGCGTGAAATGAATATCAGCACGGATTACGCCGGGCGCGCGTGGGATGATTTCACGGGCCGCGCGATCATGCCGCGCGATATGTCGGTAAGTCCGGCCGGGCTTGAGACCGTCGCCAGCATCATGGCGCGCGCCGGCATGTTGCCGGCCGATGTCGCCGGGCGCGCGTCGTCATGCGTGGCGTCCCGATTTCTGGATCAGGCGCGAAAAATATGAGTTTGCAAAGGGTTTTGTTTCAGACAGGGAGTCGCTAAGGTGAAATCCGTAATAATTGAATGTCGGTGAAAAATCACCGACGAATTGCCATGGGGAAAAACGGATGATCAGGACACTCGGGAAAGCAGCCGCGCTTGCGGCGTTGGGTGCGGGGCTTTATGCGGCCCCCGCAATTGCCTTGGAAAAAGTCAATGTGGCGATCGGTCAGCGTGGATTGTGGGACACTCTGTCGACCGTGTTCGCGCAGGAAAACGGCTATTTCAAGGAACTCGGGCTCGACATCCATCACATCAAGACCCGGGGCGGTGCGGAGACAGCGCGCGTGGTGATGACCGGCGATATGAATTTCGGCATGGATATCGGCGTGCTCGGCGCAATCAGCGCCTATGCCAAGGGCGGTCCGGTGCGTATCGTATCATCCGAGATGGTCGGCACCCCCGATGTGTTCTGGTATGTCCGGTCCGACAGCAAGCTGAAATCCGTCAAGGACATCAACGGCGCCCAAATCGCCTATTCCAGGCCGGGGTCAGGCACCAACATGACCTTGCTGGCACTGGCGTCCTTTATGAAGATGTCACCCAAGCTGGTCTCGACCGGCGGCATATCGGGTACGCGCACCCAGGTGATGTCGGGCCAGGTCGACGCCGGCTGGTCGGTTCCGCCCTTCGGGCTTGACCTGGTAGAAAAGGGTGAGGCGCGTATCCTGTTTAGAGGCTCTGTGGTCAAGCCCCTGGCCGATGTCTCCATTCGGGTCAATATCGTGAATTCAAAATGGCTGGCCAATAACCGGCCGACGGCGCGTAAATTCATGCAGGGCTATCACCGCGCCCTCGACTGGATGTACGGCCCGGGCAAGGATGAGGCGACCAGGCGTTTCGCCAAGATCAACAAATTGCCGCTGGAACGCGCCAAGGCGGCCGTTGCCTTTTACAACCGGGCCCAGAACAGGCTCACGCCGATCGGCAATCTGGACGAAGCCGTCCGCCTTGCGGTCCAGTACAAGCGGATCAAGAAGCCGCTGACCGCGGCGCAAAAAGCCGAGCTGGTTCAGATCGTGTTCGATCCGAACAAATAGGCGTATTTTCGCAGCGACATATGGACGCGGCAAAACGGCTCCCCGGAAACGGAGGGCCGTTTTGCATTTATTGTCAAATTCGGGGCTGAAACCGGCGGGCTGTCGGTTTAGACTGTCACCCAGGCTTGAGATATGGCCGCATAAACTAGGACCGGATCATGACTGTTGCACGCCACCCCCGCCCCAAGGAGCTAGAAGGCGCAAGCATTGAGGACATCGCCGAGAAATTCACACGGCGCTTTAGCGAAATAACACCGGACTGGGAAGCATTCGAGGATGCGAAGATTGAAGGATTCAAGCGCGCCCAGCATCGTTTCATGGGCGCCGGCGGGTCCGGCAAGCATCACGATCCCGCTGTTATCCCGCCACGCGGTTTCACGCTCAGCATCATGTTCGTGGAACCGGGCCAGGGAAACGCGGCCCATACCCACGAGGTCGAGGAAATCTTCTTCGTGCTACAGGGTTTCCTGACCGTCTTCATCGAGGAAGAAGGCACCGGAAGGAAAATCAAAAAGCGTCTCGGTCCCTGGGAATGCGTCGCCTGTCCGCCCGGCGTGATTCATGGTTATGACAATGACAGCCTGGAACCGGTTTATTTCCAGGTCATGCTTGGAATCGGTAAGCCGGAAACCATGGGCTATGCCGACGAAGAGCTTTACAAGAACCGCGATGCGCACCTGGCGGCGGAATAGTCGCGATTGCAGGATTAGTTGCCAACAAATCCTCAAACAGCGACGCCGATTTCTATCTCGGTTCAGCCACGGCAATTCGTCGACGATATTGCCTTGCCCATGTTGCCGCGGTTGCGGCTGTATGACCCGTCACGGAAACCGCGGGGGCTGAAAAAACTCGGCCGGAAATTTGCGCAGACCGCCGACGAAATTGCCCATGGCTGGATGCGGCTCCCCGCGCGGGGCGTCTTTACAGTGCAACTGGCCGGTGGCGGCTCGGGCGCCTTTGAAATTGACGCCCATCAATCGGCTTATCTTGCCTTCGCAAGCCGCAGGATGCACGGCGGTTACGAGTTGGCCGAAACCCTGTTTCTCGAAGCCATGCTGGCGAAATCCAGCTGTTTTTATGATGTCGGCGCCAATTGGGGTTACTACACGCTGTGCGCCGCCACCCATCCTGAATTCAAAGGCAACATCCATGCCTTCGACATTTCAGATCAGATGAACACGGCCATATCCCGCATGGCGGACACGCTGGGGCTCACAAATGTTGAGGTGATGGGATACGGGCTTTCCGACCATTCGGGGGATATAGCCATATCCGCCGACCGGGCCGCGCAACTTACAAAAGTCATCGCGGAGTCAGGCCATGGCGCCGCACGGGGCGTGACAGCCAGGATTGTCCGGCTTGACGATGTCGAACGTCCGGCCCCGGACCTGATGAAAATCGATGTGGAAGATCACGAACTCGCGGTCTTTGAGGGTGGCCGCGAAATGCTGGAACAGCACCGGCCCGTGATCCTTTTCGAAAGCCGTATCGAAGGCGGCGGCGGGAAGGCGGGCGCATTTTTGCGCGCCCACGGCTATCACATATACCATCTGCAACAGCGCCGCGGCACGGTTCCGGGTGTCGAGCTATTGCCGATTGATTCGGACGGCACGCGGTCCGGCGAGCATTTCAATCTGGTGGCGGTCCCGGCCGGCGACGAGGCGCGCTGGTTCGGTCAATAAACGCGCTAAACCGCATTGGCCAGTTTCTGGACAGCGCGCAGCAACACGTTGCAGCCGGCGGCGCAGTCATCCGGCGTCGCGCTCTCGATTTCATTGTGGCTGATGCCGTCTTTGCAGGGAATGAAGATCATCGACGTGGGTGTAATCAGCGCCATGTGGCAGGCGTCGTGGCCGGCGCCGGATACCATGTCCATATGTTCCAACTCCAGCGCATCCGCCCCGTCGGCAACCGCCGAAATGCAGCTATCGTTGAATTCCGTGGCGGCGATACGGGCCGTTTCGCGAATTTCGATATCAAGATTCAGCTCGCCGCAAATATCCTGAGCCGCCGCTTCGAACTCCCCGATCATGGCGGTCAGGGCGTCTTCGATTGGGTGGCGCAAATCGATGGTCATGAACACATGGCCCGGAATGGTATTGCGGGAATTGGGCCGCACGTCGAACTGTCCGACGGTGGCGCGGCCGTCTGGCGCATGGGCGAAGCCGGTGCGGTTGACCGCCTCGACAATGCGCGATGCGCCCAGTAACGCATCGCGGCGCGTGATCATTGGCGTGGTGCCGGCGTGGCTTTCCTGCCCAGTCAGTTCGACATCGAACCATCGCTGGGCCTGTGCGCCCTGAACCACGCCGATGGTCCTTTGCCGGGCTTCCAGGATCGGCCCCTGTTCGATATGGAGTTCGAAATAGGCGGCAATGTCGCGCGAAATGGGGCCATCGTCGCCGCGATACCCTATGCGGGTAAGTTCGTCATCGAACACCAGGCCGTCACGATCGGCGCGGCCGAGCACGTCGTCAAGCGAGATGACGCCCGCGAACGCGGCCGAACCCGCCATTGCGGGCGTAAAGCGGCAGCCTTCTTCGTTGGTCCAGGACACGGCCTCGATCGGGCGCGCGGTTTCCACCCCCGCGTCGTTCAGGGCGCGAATCACCTCAAGCGCGGCCAGCACGCCGTATGCGCCGTCAAATTTTCCACCGCTGGGTTGGGTGTCCAAATGGCTGCCCGCCAGTACCGGGGCCAGGGAGTCGTCGCGTCCGGATCGCCGGGCAAAGATATTACCGAGCCGGTCGATGCGCACCGCACATCCCGCCTGGCGGCACCAATCGACGAACAGGTCGCGGGATAGCCGGTCGCCATCGGTCAAGGTCTGACGATTGACGCCGCCCTTTTCGGTCGCGCCGATGCGGCCCATTTCCATCAGGCTGGCCCAGAGCCTGTCGCCATTTACAGTGGCGTCGGACACTGGCTATCTCCCGGACTTGTATTTCACGCCGCCTTTGCCTTCGTCTTGGCAGGGGCCTTGACCGGGGCCGGCAGCAAGGGCGAATCCGCCTCAAAGCGCTCGCCCATGCGAAGGGTGAAACGCGGCACAATGATCTTGTCGGAAATCACATGGTTGCCGGAATTGTCGCTCAGCTTCCATGATCCGGGCTTGATATCGATCACGCTGACATCGGCATCGCGGCCACGCTTCAGGGTTCCGATCTCGTTCTGCATCCCGGCGATAATGGCGGCGTTGCAGGTCACGGTTTTCACCACATCGGTAAAATCCATGCCCAGCATCAGCAGTTCGGTCATGGCGATGCACAGGCTGAACGGCGCAACGCCGAAGAACGGGTTCGCGGATTTCAAGGCGCTCGCCTTACCTTCGCCCGGCTGGGTCACGTTATAGCCATGCATGTCCGCGCCAAGCGTATAGGGGACGATCCCCTGGGCGATCGCCGATCGCGCAATATTGAAATCGAAATGGGATCCGTGCCCCACATCAACGAGAACGCCGCGGTCTATGGCCTTGCGCACCACCGGGTGAACTTCGCCCGTGATGCCTGAAATGAAGCCGCCGGGGTGGCGGGTAAACGGATGGGCCAGGATATCGCCCGGGTCCAGCAAGGGCGCGATAGCGCGCACCAATTCGTCGGACTCGCGCTGGCGCTGTTCATTGCTGATGCGTTTCTTGGTCGGCCACATTTGCCCAAGATGGACATAGATGGGCAGTCCGGATTCTCGCGATATTTTCTTGGCCAGCTTCAGCACCTCGACGCCCCAACGCGATGCGCCGCCGACCTCGGCGTGGGTCTTGATGCCCTTGACGATATCGCGGTTGTCATTAATTGCGCGCACGGTGGCTTTCACATTGATCTGGTCCGGGCCATGCAGGGAATCATACA
Organism: uncultured Rhodospirillaceae bacterium; assembly: GCA_937916005.1. Classification (GTDB taxonomy): domain Bacteria; phylum Pseudomonadota; class Alphaproteobacteria; order MPNO01; family MPNO01; genus CALGIA01. Next base: position 6,211 of record CALGIA010000349.1, on the reverse strand, counting down.
TATGGCCCTCCATGCCGCCGACCAGATATGTCGATATGAACGACACCACCCGGCTGGCCGAGGCCTCAACAACATATTTACGGAACCCGTCAATGGTGATTGAGCTCGGCCCGCCCTGGTCGATCAGCGTGGTCACGCCCGAGCCGACGCCGCACCAATCGGCTTCCAGCCCAAACTTGCCGGTGATGTGGCGATAGACATGGGCGTGGGTGTCGATCATGCCGGGCAGCACATGGGCGCCGGTCACGTCGATGATTTTCTTTGCGCCTTTCAGCCCTTTCGCGACCGAGGCGATTTTGCTGTCGCGGATACCCACATCAAAAAGTCCGTCACGGTTCTGCGCCGGGTCGACCACGTGGCCGCCCCTGAGGATCAGATCGAATTTTTGGGTTGTCGCCGCCATTGTCGATTCCCGCCGATGATTGTGCGTTCGATCAATTAGACCTTTACAGGCCCCGCGTGTCCAGTACAGGTCCAGCGTGTCACTTTGTCCCATCCCACGCCGGATTTGCGTGAACAAATGGCCAGGAACGCCTTATCCTGAAGCGAACAAGACGTTCGGTCTATCCACCAGGGAGTGATGACATGGAAAACTTGGTATTGGTCGGGGCTGGGTATTGGGATGGCGCGCCCGACGGCGTGGCGACCAGAGGGCTGTATAATCTGTCGCCCGACACCGGTGAATGGGTTTCCGTGACCGATGGCCTGCCCGACAAGGTTGAAGTGCGCGGCATCGCCCGGCGCGGGTCGATCCTGTATGTGGGTACACAGCTTGGCCCCTGCCGCAGCGCTGACGGCGGGCAAAGCTGGACGCTTCTGGAACTGCCGGGGAGGGAACGCGTGGTATGGTCGATCATGCCGGTTGGCGCGGCGACCCTTTATGTCGGCACGGAAGGGACGTCGATCTACAAAAGCGACGATGACGGTGAAACCTGGCGGTTGCTGTCCGTGCCCGCGCCGACCGGGTTGGTGGCCATGGGATTCCCGACCCGTGTGGTCCGCCTCGCCCATGACCCGGCCAATGAGCAGGAGATTTACGCTGCGCTTGAGGTCGGGGGCGTGGTGCGCAGTCTCGACGGTGGCGAAACATGGACCGATTGCAGCGCCCATTTGATCGAACTGTCGCGGCAGGATCATCTCAGAAGCCGCATCGGCAGTAATACAGACACCGAAGGGATGCTCGATTCCCATGCATTGGTGGTTAGCGCGGCGCAACCCGGAACAGTGATGCTGGCCAATCGCATGGGTCTGTTTCGCAGTGCCGACAAGGGCGACCACTGGGCGCCGATGGATATCGGCCGGTTTTCCGAACTGACCTATGCCCGCGATCTGAAAGTATCGCCCCACGACCCGAACACCCTGTTCGGCGCCTTCAGCGTGTCCGCCAACAGCAAACGGGGCTCGCTCTATCGAAGCCCGGATCTCGGCGAAAGCTGGACTCGTTTCGATCACGACGTGTTGATCGAAAGCACATTGATGATTATCGCCCCCAGTAATGAGACGCCGGACAGGGTGTATTGCGCGGCGCGGCGCGGCCAGGTCTTCGGCACCGAGGATGGCGGCGCGAGCTGGCGTGAATTCCCGCTGCCCGACGGGGTTCAGGGCGTCTATGCGCTGGCCTGCGCGTAAAACCTAATCCACATTTTCAAGGCGCAGGATGTAATAGGTGCTGGCGCAGATCACCGCCGCCCGGCACGGTCGCGCCGGTTACGATCGTATACAGCGAAGCCGCCGTCATCCAGGCGATGTCGCGAAGTCCCGCCCCGTTGGCCTGCCGGTAAGAAACCGGCGCGTAACATCAGCTTCCGCATTCCAGAACGGCATGGCCGCGTCGATCAACTCCTGTTGGCAATTGCGATCAGCCATCGGCTCCCTGGCGATTTTTATGAATGATTATGACGTCATTAAGCCAAAGGGTCCGGTTCGTGCCAAGCGGTTTTAACGCGGCTTGCAGCACAGGGCGGGCCGTTTCATGATGGCGACCAAATTTCGAGGGAGAACAAATTTATGATCAGGCGCGGCTATGCGGATATGCGCGAACATATTGACGCGCTCGACAATGCCGGGCTGCTGCGGCGGATTGATGCGCCGATCAACAAGGATACCGAACTGCACCCCCTGGTGCGTTGGCAGTTCCGGGGCGGCATCCGGGAATCCGAACGCAAGGCCTTCCTGTTCGAAAACGTGATCGACGGAATCGGACGGCGCTATGACATGCCGGTGGTGGTGGGCGCGCTTGCCGCCAGTGCGCAAATATACGCCATCGGCATGGGGGTAGATCTGGACCAGATCGGCGAGACATGGCGCCGCGCCATAAGTGCGCCGATCCCGCCGGTCGAGATTTCATCCGGCCGATGCCAGGAAATCGTGATTTCCGGCGACGAATTGACCCGTCGGGGCCTTGAGTGCCTGCCCGTTCCCATATCGACGCCGGGATACGATTCCGCGCCCTACCTGACCGCGACGAACTGCATCACCCGGGACCCGGACTCCGGCATCGCCAATATGGGAACCTATCGCTGCGGGCTGAAATCGCCGACCCGGATGGGGCTCAAAATGTTCGTCCATATGGGGCAGGGTGGATATGCGCACTGGATGAAATACCGCACGCGAGGCGAAAGGATGCCCATCGCCGTGGTGCTCGGCCCGCCGCCGGTGGTGAGCTATTGCGGTCCGCAAAGCCTGGCTATGGATGTGGACGAAATCGCGGTGGCCGGCGGCATCGCGGGCGTGCCGATTGAGATGGTGCGCGCGAAAACCGTCGATCTGCAAGTGCCAGCTCAGGCGGAAATCGTCATTGAAGGCCTGGTCGATACGGAATTCTTCGAACCGGAAGGACCGTTCGGCGAATCCCACGGCCATATCAATCTGGAGGAATATAATTTCATTCTCGACGTGACCGCCATTACCCATCGCGTCGACGCAATTCTGCCGTCGATCATTTCCCAGGTCACTCCGTCGGAATCCAGCGTGATCAAACGGGTCGCCTATGAGCCCCGTTTCCTGGGTCATCTGCGCGACCATCTTGGCATCAAGGGGGTGAACCGGGTGGCGCTGCACGAGCCGCTGACCAATTTGCGACGGGTGATCGCGGTCCAGTTTGTACGCGATACGCCGACCACGGAAATCTGGCGCGCCCTTTATGGCTGCGCCTCCTTCGATTCGGCCTGCGGAAAATATGTGATCGCCATCAATGACGATATCGATCCGGACAATTCCGACGCGGTGATGTGGGCCATGGCCTATCGCGCCAATCCGGGGCTTGATATTGAAATTCTGCGCCATCGGGGCCGTGGTCATGGCCCGGTGGAAACCCGCGGCAATGGCGAGGACTCGGCGCTGCTGGTGGATGCGACGCTGAAGACCGACATGGCGCCGGTCGCGCTTCCGACCCGCGATTACATGGAACACGCCAAGGAACTCTGGGAAAAACTCGATTTGCCCGCCCTCAGCCCGGAATCGCCGTGGCATGGCTATTCCCTCGGCGACTGGTCCGATGAATGGGATGCCCTGGCCCTTCGCGCGGCCCAGGGCGGCTGGCGCGAAAACGGCGAAAGATCCGGCCAACGGCGGCGCAGCGACGTCGACCCCAATGCCCAGCTGGATCAGGAAGCAAAAGGGACAACTCCATGAAATATGCGCGCCTCTATGCCGACGGCGACGGCATCACCCATTTCGAGGATATCGAAATCGACCAGGCCCCGATCGATTTTGCTCCACCCGCCCCGCCGGTGCTCGCATCCCAGCCCATCGATGCAACGCGCACACTGTTCACATGCTTCCCCAAGGGCTGGGAAGGCGACTGGCATCCCGCGCCGAAACGGCAATTTGGCATCATCCTGTCGGGCCGCTTCGAAATCACGGCGGGCGACGGCGAATCCCGCATTTTTGAATCCGGCAGCGTCCGTCTGCTGGAAGACAAAACCGGCAAGGGTCACCGGTCCCGGGTGATCGGCGATGAAGACGTGCTCAACGTCGCAATACAGCTTGATTGAATTCGATCTCAGGGACCGTTGCTATATAGTCCGTTCAGGAGAGGGAGCAGGATGTTGGACCGAAGAAATTTGCAATGCGCGCCGGTTTACGAAGATCTGCGCGAGTGGCTGGAAGAAGCCGACAAGCTGGGCGAACTGCGGGTCGTCAAGGGCGCGTCCTGGCAGGAGGATATCGGACTGGCCGCCGAAGCGGTGATCAAGGAAGACGATGGCCCAGCGGTGCTGTTCGATGATGTGCCGGGTTGCCCGCCGGGGTTTCGCGTTCTGATGAATGTCTTTGCGGGCAAGCGCCGCAACATGACCCTGGGTTTCCCGGCGGAACTGACGAAAGTCGAGCTGTCGGATGCCTGTTACGACACTTTCATAAAGGATCGCAAAACCATCCCCCCCAGGGTCGTTCCGGACGGCCCGATTTTTGAAAACACCATGACCGGCGACGATATTGATCTGCTGAAATTTCCGACGCCGCTCTGGCATGTGGATGATGGCGGCCGCTATATCGGCACGGGCTGCTACACGGTCACCCGCGACCCGGATGATGGCTGGATCAATCTGGGCACCTATCGGTCCATGGTCCATGACAGCAAATCCGTCGGGGTTTTCATGGTAACGGGCAAGCACGGCCACCAGCACCGTGAAAAATATTTCGCCAGGGGCGAGCCCATGCCGGTGGTGCTGGTGGTGGGCGGCGAACCCTTGACGTTTTTCGCCGGCAGCACCGAAGCGCCGCAGGGCGTCTGCGAACTGGATATCGTCGGCGGCATCCGGGGCAAGCCCGTGGATGTGGTCGAAGGGCCGCTGACCGGATTGCCGATCCCCGCCAATGCCGAGATCGCGTTTGAAGGTTTTCTGCACCAGGGCAAGGTGAAGACCGAGGGTCCGTTCGGCGAATGGACCGGATATTACGCATCGGGTGCGCATCCGGAAACGGTGCTGGAGGTGGAGGCCGTCTATCACCGCAACGATCCGATCATCCACGGCGTCCCGCCCATGGGCGGCGGATCGGACGAGATGGGGCGTTATCGCGCGATCCTGCGATCGGCCATGCTAAAGGACAATTTGGTCGAAGCAGGGGTGCCTGATATTTCGGCCGTATGGTGTCACGAGGTCGGTTCGTCCCGCCTGCTTCACGGCGTCGCCATCAAGCAGCGCTATCCGGGTCACGCCAAGCAGGCCGGGCATATCGCCCTGCAATGCCGCGCCACCAACTATGCCAACCGGTATGTGGTGGTTGTCGACGACGATATAGACGTGTCCAATCTCGAGGAACTGTGGTGGGCGATTCTGACCCGGTCCGATCCCGCAACCTCGATCGATATCGTCAAGGGCGCGTGGACCTCCCCCGCCGACCCGAGGCTGACGCCGGAACAGCGTGGCAATGATGACATCACAAATTCGCGCGCGCTGATCGATGCCTGCCGACCGTTCCATTGGCGCGATGAATTTCCCCGGGTCAATGCGCCCAGCCCGGAACAGGCGCGGCGCGCGAGAGAAAAATTCGGATATCTGCTGCAATAATCGGGAAACCGCGGGCCTTCATTTAATGGCAAAGGTGACGATGACCGATGCGTCGATGCTTAGCTCACCCGCGGCGACCGGAACCCGGGACATGGCCTGCATTTCGATCGCCTGAACCATACGCGGTCCGGGAATTCGGATCGATTGCTCGGTGATTTTTACCACCCGGCCAAGGGTAACGCCCGCGCTCTCGGCGTAAAGACGCGCCTTGCGGCGCGCATCGCCGAACGCCTTGCGGCGCGCCTCATCGGTCAGTTTTTCCGCGTCGCCTATCAGAAACCGGACGCCATCGATTCGATTGGCGCCGGCTCTGGTCAGGATATCAAGCAGCGCGCCGAGCTTCGCGCGGTCGCGTAGCGTGACCACGACCCGGTTGGAAACGCCATAGGCCACAATTTCGGGTGGGCTTTTGCGGTCGGCGCGCGCCATCACGGGCGCAACAGAGAACCCCACCGTGCGCATATCGCGTTCGGCAATTCCAATCGCCTTGAGCGCGACGAAAACGGTTTCCATGGCGGCGTTATTGGCCGCCATTGCCTTGGCCGCGGTTTCCGCGCGGTTGGTATGACCCGCAATCAGCTCCGCACGGTTGGGAACCGCCGAAACGCCAGCTTCGCCTTGAACGGTAATTGTTCCACCCGGCCGCGGGCCCGAACCTGTTTCGCCCATCACGGATGCGACCGGGACCATGAACATTA
>CALGIA010000348.1 GCA_937916005.1 uncultured Rhodospirillaceae bacterium | reverse complement strand
CTGTCCTCAACATCCAGCTCCTGCTCGACGGCATTCTCATCGGGTCGATCTTTGCCCTCGCCGCTTATGGGCTGGCATTGGTCTGGGGCGTCACCAATGTAAAAAATCTCGCCCAGGGCGATCTGGTGATCATGGGCGGCTATATGGCATGGTATCTGACCAAGTTGGGCATTCATCCGATCGTCAGCATGCCGATCGTCATCGCGCTGATGTTCCTGTTCGGCTGGGCGCTCTATTTTCTGGTCATCAGATACGTGGTGAACCGGGATCTGTTCACGTCGCTCCTGGCGACGTTCGGCCTCGGTCTCGTCATCCAGCAACTCCTGAATCTGGCTTTTGGTCCCGAAGTACAGGTCGCGCAATCCGGGTTCAAAATTCGGGCCATGTTCGACGGGATGGTCACGGTCGCCGACATCAAGCTTGTCGCCTTTGGGCTGGCCGCCCTGCTCGCCGCCATTATTGTGCTGTATATGCGTCATAGCCGCATGGGCCAGGCGATCCGGGCAACCGCCCAGGACCCCCGCGCCGCCCGTGTGATGGGGATCAATACGGAACGGGTCTACGCCTTCACCTTTGCATTGAATTCAGCCATATGCGGTGCGGCCGGCGTGTTGATCTCGATGATCTGGGTCATTCAACCGTTTTTCGGGATCAGCCATTCGATTCGCGCCTTCGTGATCGTGACCGCCGCCGGGCTGGGCAACCTCCCGGGCGTGATCATGGCCGGGCTCGGCCTCGGCATGGCTGAGCAATATGCCGGATTTGTCATGGGCGCTGAGCTTCAGCAGTTCTCGGTTGTTGCCCTTCTGGTGCTGGTGCTGGTGTGGCGGCAAATTCAACAGAGCCGTCACCGTCAGGCCGTGCAATGAAGATCGATCCCGCAAAACTCGCTCTCTATGGCGGCATCCTGGTCATCGGGCTGCTCGCCCCGATCATGTTCCCCAATTACACCCTCCAGCTCGCCGTGCTGTGGGTGATGATCCTGTTCGCCCTGACCTGGGACGTGATGGGCGGCCAGATGGGCTACAACTCCCTCGGCAATATCTTTTTCTTCGGCGCGGGCATGTATGCCTCGGCCATTGTCCAGATCGGTCTTTATTACGATGTCGGGCTGTACACCGCGGCCCGGGGGGCCGTCAAAGTCTCGTTCACATCGGATCAATATTATACCGGGCTGTTCCTTGGCATCATCGCCGCCGGTCTGGTCTGTATCGTGTTTGCCGTGATGCTCGGCTGGGTCGTGTTCGGGTTGCGCGGGCCGTATTTCGCCATCGGCACATTGGGTGTCGCACTTGCGGCCGGCGAACTGGTGGCGTCCTGGGGATATGTCGGCGGCGGCGGCGGCATTTCCATGCCCGTCTATCCGGGGGAACCCGATGACCGATCCATATTCTTTTATCTTCTGTGTTTCGTTCTCGCCGTCTTCACGTTCCTGGTCCTCAGGCGGGTTTATTCCGGGCGTTTCGGATTGGCGGTCAATGCGATCCGCGACGATGAGGAAAAAGCGGAAGCCATGGGGCTTCATACCAAACGGTACAAGACGGTCGGCTGGTCCATTTCCGCATTCTTCCTCGGTATGTCGGGCGCGGTATTCGGCAACATGATCGGTTTCATCGAGCCCCTGGAAGTCGCCTTCCCGACCGTGACCTTCGGCATCTTCATGGTGGTGATGTCGTTGCTGGGCGGAAAGGGAACCCTGTGGGGGCCGGTGATCGGGGCCACCCTGTTCCATGCCTTCAAGGAAATCACCTGGACCTACATGCTGGGCTGGCAATGGGTTGCCCTGGGCACGCTGATCGTGGTTCTGGTGGTCTTCTTCCAGCAAGGCATCATGGGCTGGGTGATGGAAAAATGGCCGGAAAAATTTGGAATCGTGATTGATGAGGAAGCCGCCGCCGTGGCGCCCGATCTCGACGGTTCGGCGGCCAGACGGGAGGCCGCCAAATGACCAATCTGATTGAGGTCGAAAAAGTCAGCAAGGCATTCGGCGGCATCGTCGCCAATTCGGAAATTTCGCTGAACGTGCCCGAAGGACGCATCACCGGATTGATCGGCCCGAACGGGTCCGGCAAGACGACCCTGTTCAACTCGATCGTCGGGTATCACCCGGTCGATTCCGGCTCCATACGTTTTGAGGGCAAGGAAATTACCCAGATGAAAGTCCAGCAGATCGCCCGGCTGGGCCTGTTGCGGACATTTCAGCAAACCCGGATCTATTCCGGCCTGAACTGTATCGACAATTTGCTGATATCCGAACCGCACCGCAGCGCGACCTATATGGGCATGCTGATGCGCTATCCGGCCGAGGCCCGGGAAAAGGCTGAACGCATGCTGGATTTCGTCGGGCTCTATCAAAAACGCCGTTTGATTTCGGGCGAGTTGTCGTTCGGTCAGCAAAAGCTCCTGGAATTCGCCATGGCGCTGATGAATGAACCCAAAGTCCTGCTGCTCGATGAGCCGACGGCGGGCATCAACCCAACCCTGATCAACGGGCTGATCGACCGGCTCAAGCGCGCGGCGACGGAGCTGGGCATTACCCTGTTCGTGATCGAGCACAACATGCCGGTGATCATGTCGCTCGCCGATAACATCTACTGTCTCGCCAACGGCAAAATGCTGGCCCATGGCGCGCCGGATGAAATCCGTAACGACCGGCGGGTCATCGAAGCCTATCTCGGCGGGCATTATGAAGCGGAGAACGCATGATGGCGGAAACGGGTGGCGATCGACCGGCAACCGAACGCGCCGTCGGCTATCACGACATCGACACGGACAGCATCATTTCCGTCGAGCAGGTCAATATTCAGGCTCAGAAACTTGCCGAAAAAGTCGGCAAGGATGTCATTTCCGGTCTGGCTTCGGGCGACCCCTTCGTGAAGATCGAAGGCCTGCGCGCGGGGTACGGCAAGATGGAAATCCTGCACGACTTCGATCTGCAGGTCGGCGAACGCCAGTCGCTCTGCCTGATCGGCCCCAACGGCGCGGGCAAATCCACCGTGCTGCATTCCATTTTCGGTTTCACGAATATTTTCAGCGGCTCGATTACGATCGGTGCCGGCGCTGGCGCAAGAGACATCACCAGCCTCAGCCCCAATCAGAAACTTCGCGAAGCCGGTATCGCCTACATCCTTCAGGACAAATCCGTGTTCCCGGCGATGACGGTGGAAGAAAATCTGTGGATGGGCGGCTATTTGATGGACAAGCCGGCCCTGGCCAAACAGAAGGCGGAGGAAATCTTCGAAAAATATCCCCGCCTGGCCGAGCGGAGGAACAAACCCGCCGGTGTTTTGTCGGGCGGCGAAAGGCGGTTGCTGGAAATCAGCCGTGCATTGGTGATGGACCCCCATCTCTTGCTGGTGGACGAGCCCTCCATCGGGCTTGAGCCCCGCTTTATCGACATGGTGTTCGAGATATTGCACGACCTCCAGCATATTGACGGCAAGACCATCATCATGGTCGAACAAAATGCCAAGAAGGGCCTGGAATTCGCCGATATCGGCTATGTGCTGGTATCGGGCGAACTTGCCATGGCCGATATGGGCGATACACTGCTGGCCAACCCGGATGTGGGTAGATTGTTCCTGGGCGGTTGAGAGAAAGGGAAATCAATGACCAATGAAACCGGACTGAAACCAAGGCTGCTGTCCCATGGCACTGTCGAGACAAACGACCTGGAGGCGGCGCGGCGTTTTTACAGCGAATTTCTCGGCATGGAGGTTTTTCAAACCAGCTCACGCTCCATAATGATGCGGCTGAACAGCACGACCACCATCGCCTGCGTTGAAAGCAAGACCGAAAACGTGGCCGGCATCTACAGCCACTTCGGACTCGATTTCGGCACCAGGGAAGAGGTCGACGCGGCCCATGAAATCGCCGTGGCGCAACAGGCCAATTACAACATCCGGAAAATCACCCGCCCGGTCGATCAACATGGAACCTATTCCTTTTACGTAATCGATTTCGACGGCAACTGGTGGGAGATTTTGACCAACCCGGTGGATGGTTATTCCTATGTTTTCGAGACCCCGGAAAGCACCGAAATCTGGCGCGACCAGAACCAGGGCCGGAGCCGCCGCACCGGCTGGGAGCAGACCTCCGACAGCTGAACGCGCTCCGGACTCATCGCCCTTCGGTTGAGGGACGATGAGTTACAGAGCCCGAAACCGGATCAACCACCACAGGACGGCGGCTTATCCGGACTGCAAACACCCGACACAAACCCCACATTGGGAATGAACGCCGCCCCCCGGCCACGGACCGAACGCGAGTCCGAACTGACCAAAGACCCAATCGAATTGCACATATCGAATTGGGCCGACGCCGGCAGCCCGCTTTGCGCCATATTGATTTTCAATCCGGACACCGCGGAATATTGAGTGCCGACTTTTTCCTCGAGCACGATGATAACCGGGCCGGCCGATGCAATCTGCACCGGCTTGCCGCCCCCCTTGGTCTTGGCGTTGACCTTGATCGTCATGATCGTTCCCGAAATACTGCAATCGACCGTCACCCGGGCGCCGGAACCGGCAGCCCCGACGGATCCCGAAAAACCGATTGTCAGCAATGCCGCGGTTCCCGCCACGGCCCATAAGCGTGATCCAAACATACATCCCTCTTTCACCGCCTGTAGACGGAGCATCCGTTTTAATACGGGTTCTTTGTGAACCCTCGAATGCCAAAATCTGGACCCGCCGACTTAAGACGACGTTAGAAAATCTGCTGAACGAAATTTAACCGGGAAATACCCGTAAAATTACACCGATCCCAGAATCTCCCCGACCCGGGGCCAGGCCTCGGCGCCTTTCTCGGCCATCAGCGGGATATATTTTTCATTGAACCATTTTGTCAGCGCCACATCGTAGCTGGGCCGCGCCCGGACCCGTTCGTACCAGCCCATCAGACGCGGCCGCCGGTCCAGCATGCCCAGATACCGCAGATGATCGAACCGCGTCAGATAAGGCGTATAGGCGATATCGGCCAATGAATACGTCTCGCCGGCAAGCCACTTCCCGCCCGCCAGCGCATCCTCCAGATCGCCGAACAGGGTATCGAAACGCCTGATCGCCGGGGCGAATACGGGCGCATCCAGGCCTTTTTCGATGATCTGGCGCCGTGCGTCGCGCCGCGCCGGATCGGGGATCCTGTCGATATGTTCCTGCAATTCCGCCGCCGTGTAGTGGGCGAACTGGAACCGGAACGCCGTGCAGTTGCTGATCACGCCGGTCGCCGCATGAACCCCCTCATCGAGCTGCTTGGTCAACAGCCGCATGCGCCAGCGCCCCACGGCGGATCCGGGCCGTAACGGAATTTCGGGAAACGCATCGTCGAGATATTCGTTGATGATGGTGGATTCCCGGATCACCGCCCCGTCATGAATCAGGGTCGGCACCACCCCGCCGGGATGGAGCTTGAGATAATCCGGCTTGTGCTGATCGCCCTCGCGCAGGGACAGATGATGACCGGTCCAGTCCAGCCCTTTTTCGGCAAGGGCCAACCGCACCTTCTGGGCGCAGGTCGACATGTCATTGTGATACAGCTCAAGCATGATGCTTCCCTTTCCTAGCCAAACACGTCCGGATATTTCGCCCGCACCTCGGCGGCCAGCTCAACGGATGTCTGGGCCACCTTGGGGAAGGTTTCGATGCGCTCATAGGGGATGCAGGCGTCGATCACGACCCGCGAATTATAGAGTTTATCGCCGGTCACCATGGTGTCCAGCCGCGACGACCAGTTGCGGTCCAGAATGGTGAAATCGGTCTTGGGGTCGGACCGCGTCCCCATGGCCCAGATCACGTCATTGATGTCGGTCGGGTCGATATCGTCATCGACCACCACGATATAGCGCCCCACATAGCCGATGGGATTGACCTGCGACGCCACGATCCCGACCTGGTTGGCGTGCCCGTAATAGCGCTGCTTGATGGACACGGCGACAAACGTCCGCCCCGACCCGGCCTGGTGCACCCACACGCCCTTGACGTCGGGAATGCCCGCGCCTTCCAGGGAATCCAGCAGCCCGGCGGACCGGATGAAGCAGCGTTCGAACAGATGGGAATGGGGCGGCTTCTGGCTGGCGGCGCAGGTCAGGATCGGGTTGTCGCGGTAATAGACCCGCTTGATGTCGATTTTCGGCTCGGGCCGCGCGCCGCCGGCGTAATAGCCGGTCCACTCGCCGAAGGGGCCTTCCGGCACGGTCTCGGTCGGCGAGATTTCCCCTTCCAGCACGATTTCCGAATGGGATGGAAACGGCAGTCCGGTCAGCTCGCCCTCGATGCACTCCAGCGGCCGCCCGGTCAGCCCGCCGGCCCAGTCGAACTCGCACACATTATCGGACAGGGTATAGCGCGCCGCGATATAGGTCGCCGGATCGATGCCGACCACGATCACCACCGGGCACGGCTTGCCGGCCGACAGATATTTGTCGCGCTGGATGCGGCCCTGCTTGCCGTTGGAAATATAGGACACCGCCGTCTTGCCATCCGCGACCTGCACACGATAAGTGCCCACATTGACCCGCCCCGTATCCGGGTCGCGGGTGATCACGCCGCACGCCGTGCCGATATAGCGCCCGCCATCCAGCTCATGATGCACCGGCACGGGAAATTTCAGGATGTCCACATCGTCGTCCCGGTCGATGTTTTCCAGCACCGGACCCGTTGTCACGATGCGCGGCGGCACCGGCTCATGGGTCTTGATGCGCTCCCGGTACAGATCCAGCATGGCGCGCCGGTCGCCCGCCTTTTCCGGGTCCATGCCCAGCCCCAGCGCCAGCCGCAGGGGCGAGCCCAGCATGCCGTACAGGCAGCGCATGCCGGGCGCGTAGCCGGGCACCGCGTCGAACAGCAGCAGGGGCGATTTGTCGACCTTCTCCCGGTACAGCACCTCGGTCACAGCCCCCATCTCCTTGTCCCAATGGGCGCCGCTGACCTTCTGCAACTCGCCGCCGGCCTCGACCTGGGCCAGAAATTCCCGCAGATCGGTCTGAATATTGTCGTTTCTCGTCACGTGATTATTTCCCTGAAAACCGGTGAATGCCCGTCGGCGCATTCTACCCCATCACACAAGCCGCCGCACCCCGCCCGATTCACAACGATGAACCCCATGCCCACCGGGGAAAGCGCCGAAGTCGGGTCCAAATACCTCTCCTCCCCCCTCGAGGGGGAGGAGACTTCTTTTCCCGCCACCCGAACCGAACCACCCCCATCCAGCGCCATGCGCGCCGCGATCTCGGCGCACAACCCGTTGATGCGCCGCCGGATCGCCATGCCGTCCCGCCGCAACGCCGCGTACTCCCGCCCGCGCAAACCATGGACAAACCGCGCCCGGCGGCTGCGCGCCAGACCGTCCACGGTGCGCGGCCCGGTCGATTTGCCGCCATGCAGACGGCAGCGCG
>CALGIA010000347.1 GCA_937916005.1 uncultured Rhodospirillaceae bacterium | reverse complement strand
CCCAGCAGATTATAAACCCGCAGGATCGCCTCCAGATAAGACAGCAGGTCGGGCTTGGCCAAAAATTTCCTTATGGTCTTGGCGATCACCGGCGTGCGTCCCTGGCCGCCGCCGACCACGATTTCAAATCCGGTTTCACCTGAATCATTGCGGCGCATGAACAACCCGATGTCATGGGTTTTCACCGCTGCCCGGTCGCGCGCAGCGGCGGTCACGGCGATCTTGAATTTGCGCGGCAGGAATGAAAATTCGGGATGCAGCGTCGACCATTGCCGGATGATCTCCGCATAGATGCGCGGGTCCTCGATTTCATCCGCCGCGCCGGCGAATTGATCGGCCGTGGTGTTGCGGATGGTATTGCCGCTGGTCTGGATGGCGTGCATCTGGATCTTCGCCAGGGCGGCCAGGACATCGGGCGCCTCTTCCAGCTTGATCCAGTTGAATTGCACGTTCTGCCGGGTGGTGAAGTGCGCGATGCCCCGGTCATGGCGGCGCGAGATATCGGCCAGCCCGCGAATCTGGTTGCTCGACAGCACGCCATAGGGAATCGCGACCCGCAGCATATAGGCGTGCAGCTGGAGATAGAGCCCGTTCAGCAATCGCAGCGGCCGGAATTCCTCTTCCGATAGCGCGCCGCTGAGGCGGCGGTCGACCTGTCCCCGGAACTGGGTGACCCGCTGGTCCACCAGTTCCTGGTCGAAGGCATCATACGCGTACATATTGGTCCTTTCGTTCCGCTTCCCGGCCCGGAAGCATGGCGATGCTGGGGCCGGTTGCCCGGATCGCCTCACGCACCCGGCGGGGGCGGAGAGTTCCCTGTTCCGCGATCATGTCGATCAGATACGGCCCGATGACGATCTGGCCGCGAACCGAAGCCCCGGCGGTCTCGAGCAGATCTTCCGCCGCCTCATCGTCGGCGACGATTTTACCGTCTTCGATGAATTCGCTCCATCCGCCGGTCGGGGTGAGATACACCACCGCGCCGTCGCTCAGCCGGTTTGCCGTCGCTATTTGCATTGTTGATAAGCCTGGGGTCATGCCGCGTTCTCCGTTTTCATGAATTCGGGTTGAGTTTGATCCACCGCCGTGATGCCGGGAATGATGGTGCAGATGATCCCCGCCCGGGTCAGGGCCGCCATGTCATCGAGCTTGAATGGGTCGCCGTCCTTGATCCGGACCACGCGTTTGCCGTCGCTTGCCAGCGTCACCAGCAGGTCGCCGATGTCGCGCCGCGTCATTTTGCCCACATCAATCCGATCCGCATCGCGCCGGGCAAGATCGAGCACGCCGCCGGAAACCAGCCGGTCATGGACGACCACATCCGCCGATTGCAGGGCGCGCAAGGCCTTGATGGTCAATAATTCCGGATCACCCGGCCCCGCGCCGACCAGCCAGATTTGGCCGTCTTCCGGGCCGTCTTCAGGGCTGATATGGGCCAGTGCGCGGGCGATGGTTGCGGCGGCGGCCTCGTCCTGTCCGGCCAGGGCAAGATCTGCGGCCGGCCCGGCCAGGATCTGTTCCCAGAACCGGCGGCGGGTCGCCATATGGGGGATGCGGGTCTTGACGGTCCGGCGCATCCGACCCGCCAGCACGGCCACCTGCCCCAGGGCGGTCGGCAGGGCGGTTTCTATCCGGGCGCGGACCCAGCGCGCCAGTACGGGCGACGCGCCGCCGGTCGATATGGCGATTGTTACCGGCGCGCGGTCGATAATCGCCGGCATGATGAAGCTGGACAATTCCGCATCGTCGACCACATTGACCGGAACGCCCCGGAGCCGGCCGTGCCGCGCCACCTGTCTATTGATGCGGCGGTCATTGGTCGCCGCGATGACCAGGACGGCGCCGTTGAGATGGTGGCCGGTGAAATTTCCGGCATGGTGGCTATATTTCCCCGCTGCTATTTCAGCCGACAGCGGCTCGGTCACATGGGGCGCGATGAGGGTCACGTCGGCCCCGGCGCGCGCCAGCATCGCGGCCTTGCGGGCAGCGACCCGCCCGCCGCCGATCACCACGGTCTTGCGGCCGCGTAAATTCATGAAGGCCGGAAAATAATCCATCGCCGCTGCGCATCCCTGTTTGTCGCTTCCCCCGTTCTGGAATATTTTTGCGTTCAACGGGGTCATGGGATGGAGATAAGGGAAAAATTTTGGTTAATCAAGAAAAAATAGAAAATATTTTTACAAATGATGATATTTTGTCTGAATTTAAAACATTATTCCAATATAATGCAGGAACGAAAAAAATTGTTCTGTCTTCCCTGCATAACGGCGGTCTCTGTAAGCCAGCGTTCCCGCCGTTGTGCAGGACTCGGTTGGGATTTAATCAAAGATTAAGGTCGATTCCCTAGCTTGGCATAAAGGGCGTGGAGTTGATGGGAATGAGACGAATACACTTGGCGAAGATGGCCTTCGCTCTGGTTTGTTTGTTGGCGTTGGAAGGCTGTGCGGCGGCTGCATTGTCGGTCGCCGGCATGGTCGGCGGCAGCGGTCTCGACTATACGCTCAACGGCATCGTCAACCGGACATACGCGGCGCCCGTCGCCGGGACCCGCCTGGCCGCCCTGCAGACCCTCAAGCGCATGGGAATGACCGTCGAAAAAAGCGCTAAGCAGGACAAGGGCTGGACCATCACGGCCAAGGCCGCCAACCGCCTGATCGAGATCGATCTGGAACCGCTCAGCACTCTGAGCACCCGGGTGCAGGTGGTGGTGAGCCATACGGATATCGCATTCTTCAAGGATAGTTCGACCAGCAACGGGATCCTCGACCAGATGACGGCGGATTTGGCGTCATTCACGTTCGAAAGACACCGCTTCGCGACCGCCCAGATGCTGTTGAGCGAGTTGGGCTACGACCCCGGCCAGGTCGACGGCGTGATGGGCAGAAAAACACGTAATGCCATCCGACTGTTCCAGCGCCGGAACGCCATCCGGCCCGACGGTGACCTCAGCCCCAAATTGATCGCCATGCTCCGAAAGCAAAAAGCCGCCCATGACGGCGCGGGCAAGGTCTCGAAAAACGGCGCGTCCCCGAGCCGGTAGAAGGCCGGCACACAACCGTCTTCCAGTCTCCATTCGTCCTCAGACGCCACTCAAACCTGACTCTTCAGCGCGCCAATGGTCTGTCGCCTGCGATGCGGAAGCAAAGGAATTGCCGCGTGTGGACATTGAATATCTTCGCGATATGATCTGGCGTAGGCAATAATATGGTTGTTGTACTTCTGATCGGAGATCGCAATGAACACGGAAGTGTCGCGCGAAGATTGTTGCATAAATTACATCGAGTTCAATGTTGCCGACATAGCCCGATCAAAGGATTTCTATGGAAAGGCGTTCGGTTGGACTTTTACGGACTACGGACCGAACTATTGCGAATTCTCGGACGGGAATATGAAGGGCGGGTTCAGCGGTGATGGACCTGTGACTACAGGGGGACCGTTAGTGGTTCTCTATGGCGCCGATCTACCGGCTCTCCTGAATCGCATAAAAGCCGTCGGCGGCAAAATTGTTAAACCAATTTTTGAGTTTCCGGGTGGTCTCCGGTTCCATTTCACCGATCCGGATAGTTACGAACTTGCTGTCTGGACTGAAGTCTAGAAGATAGTGTGCCGCGCACCCGTCTGTCAGGGCTCCGCATCGCCGGTAAATCCGGTGTTGTGTTTCAGGAACCACTCGCGGCCCTTCAGCATGTAGCGCCAGTAGAACACCGGCAGGGCGGTCTTTTTGATCCACCAGTTGATGCCGCGCTCCTTGGACGGATCGAGTGGCAGCGTCGGGGTCACCTTCCCGCCATAGATGAACTCGGCCATGATTGCCTTGCCGATTCCGGTGGTCAGCGGACACGAGGCATAGCCGTCATAGGATTCCTCGACCGGTCGGCCGGCGATCGCGGCCAGCAGGTTCCGCGCCACCACCGGCGCCTGTTTGCGGATGGCGGCCGCGGTCTTCGAATTCGGCGCCGAGCAGACGTCGCCGAGCGCGAACACGTTGCCAAAGCGCGTGTGCCGCAGGGTGTTCTGGTCGATTTCGACGAACCCGGTCTGATTGGCCAGCGGGGACGACTTGACCACCTCCGGCGGGCTTTGCGGCGGCGATGCGTGCAGCATGTCGAACGGGACCTCGATCCGCTTGCCCTGGTCATCACCGCCGACGTTCTCAAACGTCGCCATCTTGTTGGGTCCGTCGACCGCCACCAGATTGTGCTGATAATGCACTGTGATGCCATATCGCGCGGCGATTTTGACCAGTTCGCGCGCGAAGTAGGGCACCCCGAAGATGACGGGCGCATGCACGTAGTAGTCAATCTGCGTGTCCTGAAGCCGGCCCTTGCCGCGCAGGTAATCGGCAGTGAGGTAAGCCGCCTTCTGCGGCGCACCCGGACATTTGAAGGGGAGAGGCGGCTGGGTAAAGATGATTTTGGCGCCCGGCTTCAAGGCCTGGACGCACTGCCAGGTATAGGGCGCGTATTCCGGTGAATAGTTGCTGCAGACTCCGTTCTGGCCCAGGGTCTCGCGCAGCCCGCTCACCTTGTCCCAGTCGAGCACGACACCGGTCGCCACGACCAGCCAGTCATAGGTAACCGTGTCGCCGTTGGTGAGGTCCACGGCATCGGCATCGGGGCGAAAGGCGCCGGCGCCGGCGCGAATCAGGGTGACGCCCGGCGGCGTCAGCGTCTCCACCCGACGCCGTGTATCGTCGAGTGCGTATTGTCCGGCCCCGACGAGCGAGAACGCCGGCTGGTAATAGTGCTGGTCCGACGGTTCGACAATGGCGATGTCGAGGCCGCCGCCCCGTTTACGGAGGCTGGCCGCCACCGTAATGCCGGCCGTTCCTCCGCCGACGATCAGTACATGGCAATGTCGTGTGGCCATGAGAAGCCTCCTTCCAATAAAGTTGGCTTGGCGCCAAATAAAGAGCCGCGCCGCGCTTTTCCGTGTCTACTTGTTATATGTCGCCGCGTAGGCTTTCTTGAGCAGATCCGGTGAGGCGGCGTAGAGACCGGCCATCAGTTC
>CALGIA010000346.1 GCA_937916005.1 uncultured Rhodospirillaceae bacterium | reverse complement strand
CCCGCGGCAGGAAAATCCCCCGCTTCCGTGGTCTAATTTGTCACCGCCGCATACAGCCTTGGGGTCGTCGGCGCGAAACAGATCGCCCGTGACCCCATCCGTGATGAGTTCATTGTGCCCGCCGATATCCGACGCGATCACGATCTTGTTCTGCGCCATCGCTTCCAGCGGTTTCAGGGGCGTGACCAGATCGGTCAGGCGGATTTTCAGCCGCGGATACACCAGGACATCAATCAGGCTGTAATACCGCTGAACCTCGGAATGATGCACGCGGCCGGTAAAGATCACCGCGTCAGCAATACCCAATTCCACCGCCTGATGGTTCAGCCTGTCCGCCTCATCGCCGCCGCCGACCATCAGCAGGCGTATATTGGGGTCGGCGGCGATGATATCCGGCATGGCCTGCAAGAGAAGGTGCAGCCCTTCATAGTGATAGAAGGACCCGACGAAGCCGATCACGGTTTTCCCCGACATGCCCAATTCTGCGGTCAGCCCCACATCGGGTTCCATATCCGTCGAAAAGGAATCCACATCGACCGCATTGGGTATGATCGTGACTTTGTCGCCCGCGATCCCGCGGCTTCCGATCTCGTCTTTCAGCCCCTGACAGATTGTCGTAATGCTGTCGGCCCTACGGATCGCATGGGTCTCCAGCGCGCGGATTGCGCGATAACGCAGCCCCCACTCGCTGTGGCTGCCGTGGCTGACGCCGGCATCCTCCCACAGCGCGCGAATTTCATAATTTACGGGAATGCCGTGCCGCTTGCCAGCGCGGATCGCGGGAATAGCATTCAGCACCGGTGAATGGGCATGAAGGATATCCGGCTTGATGTCCCGAATTACCTCGTCAAGTCTGCGGGTCGTCGCCTCCATCTCGGCAAATTCCCGAAACACCGGCAAACGCCCGGCGATACTGGAGACCGGGGGCGTCCGGTAGAATTCCCAGCCATCAACCGTTTCCACCGGCAAAATTTTCTGCTTGTGCCGGGGCGTGGTCAGATGGAATGTCTGCCACCCCAATTTCCGCTGGTGTTCCAGAATTGACAGAGTCCGAAACACATAACCGCTTTGCAGTGGCAGCGAATGATCTAGGATATGGAGTATGCGCATGTCTGGATTATAACTCGAATCGGTTTCCGTCTGATGAATGCCAATTCCTGTACACGGCCGGACAATCATCTATGATCCCCGCATCGATCAGGATATCAAGCAAAAGGAGACGCGACCATGAGCAGGGCGCTTGACCAGAAGCCGGAAATGACCAATGCGCGGGCCGATTACTATGGCCGCATCGGCGAGCATAACATGACCCCGCTGTGGGAGGTGATTCACAAGCTACTGGCCAAGGAGCCGGTGACCCAGGCCACACCCCACATCTGGAAATATGATGAAATCCGCGAATTATTGCTGGAATCCGCCGATGTGATCAGCGCGGCCGAAGCCGAACGCCGGGTGCTGGTGCTGGAAAACCCCACTTTGCGCGACCAGTCCTGCATCACCGAGGCGCTCTATGCCGGACTTCAGCTCATCATGCCGGGAGAAATCGCCCCGACCCATCGTCATTCGCCCGCCGCCCTGCGGTTCATCATCGAGGGCAGCCGCGCCTTCACCGCGATCAACGGCGAGAAAGCCTATATGGAGCCGGGCGACCTGATTTTGACGCCGTCCTGGGTGTGGCATGACCATGGCCATGACGGGACCGAACCCGTGGTCTGGCTCGACGGGCTCGATATTCCCATGATCCGCCACATGGGCCCGGTTTTCGCCGAGCCTTATTCGGGAGATTCAGGCGAATTCCATCCCGAAGGCAACCCGTCCGGCGACAACCAGTCGCGCTACGGCGCCAACATGCTGCCGGTGGGCGCGAAATTCGACACGGACAACTCGCCGGTCTTCCATTACCCCTATCCGAAGACCCGCGCCGCCCTGGTCGAACTGGCCAAATCGGGCCATACCGATGCCTGTCACGGCATCAAGATGGAATATATCAACCCGGCCAATGGCGGCCCGGCCATGCCGACGCTGGGCACCTTCATGCAGTATTTGCCCGACGGCTTCAAAACCGAGACCTACCGGTCCACGGCGGCCTGGGTCTATTCAGTGGTTGAAGGAACCGGCCGCACCATGATTGGCGACCAGGTTTTTAATTGGAGTCCGCGCGACAACTTCGTTGTCCCGGCCTGGTACCCCCATCATCACGAGCCCGATGGCGACGCCTTCCTGTTCAGCTTCTCCGACAAGCCGGTGCACGACAAGCTGGGCTGGTTCCGCGAGGCGCGCGGCGCGGCCTAGGCCCTGCCGCCCTCTTTTGCCGGATAGGGGTGCGGGTACGACAACAGCGACAGCCATATCATCAGGGTGAACAGGAACGTGATCCTGGGATCGTCGAACAGGCTGTCGAACAACCCGACGAAAAGAACTCCGGCAAGCGCCGAGGCGAGCAGCACCGCCAGGGGATCATTCCGGTAGATGCGCCCCGTCAGCCGATAGGTCATGACCATCAGGGTCAGAACGAAGATTACCAACCCGATGGCGCCGCCTTCGAAATAGAAATAAAGAAACACGTTTTTACTGTGCCAGCGCAGGTGATTGGCATGGGAAATAAACCAATGGTCCAGCCCGTTGCGGAAATCACTGTTCTGCAGAATCTGGATTCCGGATTTATGATGGAGTTCCACCAGGCCGATATCGACCCGTTCCCGGATGCCCCGGTTCATCACCGATATGTCCACCGGGCGGGTAAAGGGGCCGAAACCGTCCTTCCCGAGATAGCGGAAGCTGAGCGTCGTATTATGTTCGACCCAACCTTTGTTGCCCTTGGGGATATTGAAACCGCGCCACAGGCATTCGGTCCTGAATTTCAGGACATGGCGTTCGCAGAACTCGACCAGAATGCGTTCGCCGTTGCCGTGCGGCGCGCGAAGTTTCAGCTTCAACCGGTATTTGTCGCCGGCGCTTAAATCGAGCCGCTGGTGCAGGAAAATCCCGCCCTGATCCGACCCCGGCGTAAAGCTGATGAAATTCTCCGCCCCGGTTCGTTTGAGGGCCGGTGCGGCCAGCGGTTTTCCGGCCACGATGCTTGCGCCGTAATATTTCAGCGGGAACATGCCTCTGCCCACGCCGATCCATTCCGAGTCGGGGACGTTGTCCATGATGCGCAGAGCCGATCCCCAATGATCGAACCTTGTTTTCAGATCCTGGGTCGTCTGGGCAAAGCGTCGCTCGATATTGGACCCAACATATAAATGATAGGAGGTTACGCCACCCAGCACGCAAACCACCAGCACCGCCAGAATATGGCGGGGTCTGATCGAAATACGCCAGGGGGAAACCATCCACGCGCCGATTACGAACACCAAAAACGCCGCCAGAACGGCGGGATAATTGGCACGGGAATAGGTCACATACAGGGAGTAGCCCGCCAAGCACGCCAGGAAAAATGTCGGTGCGAGAGTCCAGAATCGCACACGGTATAGAATCATCGCGCCGATAAAGGGCGTCGCCATCATCAGATAGGCATCGATCGCCGCGCCGCCCGTCAAAAGGCCGAAAAACGACCCCGACACCCGGTATGAATGGCTGAAATTGATCAGACCGGTGAACACAAGCCGTTCCCATACAATGCTCGCACTTACCGCGATCAGCCCCAGGATCATCCCACCACAGAACCAGCGGCTTATATTCGTTCCGGCGCGGCGCTCTGCCAGGATCAGGGGCAAAAACAGCAGAGCTTCAAAAAAACCCTTGGCCTCCCGCAGACTGTTCAGCGTCGACAGTTCGTCGTTCCACATGCCCAGCCCGCCCGCAAAATACGGAAACAGACCGTTCCAGGTGACCAGACCGTTATAGATCAGCAGCACCGTCGCCATGACGCCGAGGACCCAGCCGCCGCCCAACAGGGTCATTCCACGCCGCCAGAAGACCGCGCCAAACGTGATCATCAACAGCAGATCGAATTCCGAAAAATAGACCCGGCCCGACCAGAACCCCAACTGCAGCGCGGCGATGGCGCCCGGGACAATCATCAACCACAGAGGCGGCTTGATGACCAGCAGGACCAGATACAAGATCAGCCCGATGGTCAGTTCAGTGGATGCGGCCGGAAAATCCCAGGCGGCATAGATCGCGGGCAAGATGAATGCCAGCGCGATTGGGGCCCTGACGATCGCCGATATGATCCGCTCGCCCAGAGAGGGCGGCGGAAGAAGGTCTTCGGACAAATCTGGCTGGTGCACGGAATGTCGGCCCACGAAATTTCTGCCGCCGGCCTACCCTACGCCCGCACACCATCAAGGGATTTGGCGTCGATCAGAACCACTGCAAGGCGGCACGGGACATTGCCGCGATTATACCAGGAATGGTTGGTGCCGCGCTGGACCATGACATCGCCGGCATCCATCACCACTTCCTCGCCGTCATCCATTTCCATATGGACCTGGCCCGCAATGACAACCACGTAATCGATGGTTTCCGTAT
>CALGIA010000345.1 GCA_937916005.1 uncultured Rhodospirillaceae bacterium | reverse complement strand
AGGCGGCCGACAGCGCCATGGCGCGCTTGAGATGGAACCCGATATCGTGCTCATCGGTAAATCCGATGGCGCCATGCATCTGGATCGCCGATTTGGCGACCGAAAGCGCCGCCCCCGATGCTTTGGCCTTTACCGCCGACGCCATGGCCGAGGAACAGCGTCCGTTATCGGCAGCGGCGCAGACCTGGTACAGCAGCGAACGGGTGGTTTCCACATCCACATAGTCGTTGACCGCGCGGTGCTGTAACGCCTGGAAGCTCCCGATGGGACGATCGAACTGTTCCCGTATTTTGAGGTATTCAACCGTCGTGTTCAGGGCCTGTTCCATCACGCCGAGCAACTCCGCACCGAGGCCGAGCAGCATTTGGTCGTGAATTTCCCCGGACATGCCGGGCGCCCGGTTGGGACCGGCAAGAATATGGGCCTGCGCGACCTGGGCGCCATCGAGTTTCAGCGTGCCCGTTGAGCCGCCGTCCACATTATTGGCTGCGATATCCAGCGCGACGCCGTTCGCATTGCTAGCGACGTAGCACAATACGGGACCTTCCGGCCCGGCCGCATTGACCAGATAGCCATCAATCGCACCCGGGTTGCGGATGAATGACTTACGCCCGCTCAGGCGCAGCCCGGTCCCATCGGCGGAGGCGGTGGTGGAAAGATTGTCGAGTTCAACGCCGCGCCGCTGTTCCTGGAATGCGGCGGCGATGTTCAACTCACCGGCGATAATCGCCGGCGCAATTTCGTCCCGCAGCGTCGCGCTGTCGCTATCGCCCAGCGCCCGGGCCGCGACCGCCGCCGCGGCGATGGGCGCGGCCATCAACCCGCATCCGGCCTGTTCGACGACCAGGGCAAGTTCGGTCATGCCGAGGGCGAGGCCGCCCGCATCTTCACCGGCCAGAATGCCGAGCCAGCCGGCATTCGCCACGTCACGCCAGGCCGCCAGATCGGTTTCTTCGCCATTATCGCGCAGTTCACGGGCCCGTTTCGGCCCCGCGCTGCGTTCCACCAATGTCACCGCGCTGTCGCGCAACAGTTTCTGTTCGTCGGAAAGTAATAGTTCCATATGGGCTTGTTCCTAGGCCAGCGCCGCCGCGTCGACCGCGAACTCGCTTTCGACGGAACGCCGTAGCTCCTGTTTCTGGACTTTGCCGGTGCCGGTTACGGGCAATGCATCGATAAAGCGCACGTATTTGGGTTTCTTGTAGCTTGCGATCTGTTCCCGGCACTGGCTGATCATCTCATCCTCGGTAGAGGTATGACCGTCTTCCATCTGGACAAAAGCCATGACCGCTTCGCCGTATTCCGGATCGGGCACGCCGATCACCGCCGCGTCCGCGACGGAGGGGTGTGCGATCAACGCAAGTTCGACTTCCTTTGAATAGATGTTGAGCCCGCCGGACACGATCATGTCCTTGGCGCGGTCGACGAAATACAGATAACCGTCCGTATCCCGGCGGAAGACATCGCCGGTTCGGACCCAGCCGCCCTCCAGGAGGGTTTCCTTGTTGGCGTCCGGGCGATTGTAATATTCGCGCATGGTCATGAATTCACCCGGCATGCCGCAGCGCACGATGACTTCGCCAGGTTCCCCGTCGGGCAAATCGTTGAGATTTTCATCGACAATGCGAACTTCCACGCCGGGTACCGCCCGACCAACGGATTCCGGGTGCGATCCCTGTTCTTCCGGCCGCAGGCAGGCGATGAAGCCACATTCGGTCTGTGCGAAAAAGCTGAAAATCTGCAGGTGGGGAAGCGCCGCCAACAGCCGTTTTTTCAGCCCGACGGGGAAGACCTCGCCGGTTGCCATCATGGCTCTCAGTGAGGCGCAGGCTTCGGGCCGGCGTTCAATTTCCGGCATCAGGAGACGGGCGATGGTCGGCACGCAGCCAATACAGGTGATGTTTTCCCGTTCGATCAAATCGATCGCTTCTGCCGGGTTGAAGGCCGGCATGATGACGATGGATGAGCCCAGACAGAACATGTTCGCAACCCGGCCGAGACCGGTGCGATGGGCCATGGGCGTGGTGACCAATATGCGGTCCGCGCCGGAAAGACGGCACTCAATCGGGTTCATGAGCCCGTGCAGTGCGATCAGGCTGCGATGTGTGGCGATGGCGCCCTTGGGCCGGCCCGTGGTTCCCGATGTATAGCCGATGACGCAATCATCGTCATCGGGCGGAATGGGGGGCAGGGCTTCCGTTGATCCCGCCGCGATCAATGTTTCAAAATCCAGCTCGCCGTCTTCCGGCGCCGTCATGGCGATCAATTTGGCGTTATGGAGATTTGCCGCCGCCGCGCGCGCCGCGTCACGGTATTGGGGCGCGAAGAAAATGAAGCTCGGCTCGCAATCCTCGAAAATATAAGTGACTTCCGGCGTGGTCAGCCGGGTCGAGATCGGCACCATCAGTCCGCCGGCCAGCATCACACCGGCCATGGCCTCGACCAATTCGGCGCTATTGGGCAAAAACAGCGCGATCCGGTCGTTCTTGGACAGGCCCTGGTCCCGCAGTGCATTGGCCAGCCGTTTGCCGCGATCGGCAAGCTCGCCGAATGTGATCCTGCGGTCGCCGCAGATAACTGCTATCCGGTCGGTATAACGTTGTCCGCAATCCGCGAGCATGACGCCAAGATTCATAAAATGCTCCCGCGTGGAAACAAAGCGCCTCCCTCCCCCTGGTCGGAGGAGGGCGGCGGTTTCATTTTGCCGGTTCGAAGGCGAAGTAGTTGATGTCGTCGGACAGTTTTTCCCACGTCACCTTGACCTTCATGCCGATCTTCACGTCTTCGGCTTTTACGTTGATGATGTTGCCGATGATGCGCACGCCTTCATCAAGTTCAATCAACCCCACCAGATAGGGCGCCTTGTCGGCGAAACCCGGCGTTGGGACGTAGGTGTCGGTATAGGAATAGACCGTTCCCTTGCCCGATGTTTTCTGCCATTTCAGATTTAGCTTGCCCGTGCGCACACTGCAAATTCGCGGCCAGAACTGATAGCGCCGTGACACCGGATCATATTGCAGCCAGAGCTCTTTTTTCTTGGCGCCATCCCAGAACGGCTGAGATGCCTGGGTTGGTCGGGGGATGGGGCGTGGCGTTACTTTGGTGTTCATATTCGTTTCCTTCTTCCCGGGCTCTAATTCTCGAGGATCATGGCGGTGCTTGCACCCCAGTTGCGGCCATAGGGGATGACCCCGATGCCCGTAACCATGGCGTTGCGCGGGCTGGGCACCTGCCGATTGCCCCCTTCGCCCATCAGCTGACGCACCGCTTCGATGAGGTTGAGCTGCCCGCCGGCGAGGCCCGGCTGACCGCAACCGATCTGCCCGCCGCCCGTATTGATCGGCAGGGTGCCCTTGGGGCCGATATCCGTGTCGCGCAGGAATTGCGACCCCTGGCCGCGCTTGCAGAAACCCATCTGTTCCAGCTTCAGCATCACGGCGATCAGGAAATCGTCATAAGGATGGATCATGTCGATATCCTTGGGCTTCAATTTCGCCTTTTTCAACGCATCCGGACCGGAGATCGAATGGCCGACCTCGGTAATGTCCGGGGTCTGGTTCGCGCCGTTGAAATTGGTGATTTCCGAATAGGACACGGGATAGACCCGGTTGGTGAAGCCGAGTTTCTTCGCGCGGCTGGTCTTCATCATCACCATGCCGTTGGCGCCGTCACAGAACATCACCGAATCCAGCAGGCGGAGCGGCGATGAAATCTGACGCGATTCCAGATAGTCATCGATGGTGATTTTCGTGCGGAACGGCTCATACGCAATCTTGTTTTTCACCGCGCCGTTGCGCTGGGCCACGGCAAGCGCGCCGAGACCCCGGTAATCCATTTCATATTGTTCCGCGTACCTGTTCATCAGCAGGCCGAATGCGCCGGGCGGTCCCTGGATCCCGGTGGGCTCCCAGAACTCGTTGCGATAGCTGCCGTAATTGACCCGGTTCTGGGTCGACGGCGCATCGGAGCAGATCAGCATCACCGCTTCGCACATGCCGCTTTGCAGCGCCATCGAGGCGCGCGCCACGTTGCCCGTGGCCGACCCGCCGCCCATGTCGCTGGTCTGAATCCAGGTCGGGCTGATGCCGAGATAATCTGAACAATAGTTGGACCAGAACGGATTGGCGCATTCGGACAGCGGCACCGAAAATGTCAGCCCATCGAAATCCGACGGACCCATCTTGGTTTTCTTGTAAAGTTCCGCCGCCACTTCGGCCGACAATTCATAAGCCGATTTGCCCGTTCGTCGACCGATCTTGGTCTCCGCGTAGGCCACGATGCAGACGTCCTTGTCCGCTAGAAAATTTCCTGCCATGGGATAATCACTCCTGAGTTTAAATTTTTACTGGCCTTTGAATTTAGCCGGACGGCGTTCCGCAAATGCCGTCAGCCCCTCTTTCCTGTCTTCCGACCAGGTCAGAAGATAGGACAGATCCGCTTCCTGCTGGAAGCCCTGAGCCAGGGACATGTCCAGGCCACGGTCGATCGACTGCTTGGACATCATGATCGACAGCGGGCCGATTTTCATCATCTGCTCTACGATTTCGCGCGCCTTGGCCAGCGCCTTGCCCTTGGGCGTGACGTGGTTGACGATCCGGAGTCCCAGGGCTTCTTCCGCGCCGATGCGCCGCGCGGTCCAGATCAATTCCTTGGCCAAGGCGGCGCCGATGATGCGGGGCAGGTTCTGGGTGCCGCCGGCGCCGGGGATCAGGCTGTGACGCCCTTCCGGCAGACCGAACTGGGCGGCTTCGCCCGCGATGATGATGTCGCCGAACATGGCGAGCTCAAACCCGCCGCCCAGGCAATAGCCCTCGACGGCTGAAATCACCGGCTTGGTGAAAGCCTGCACATAGTGAAACAACAGCCGGTTCTTGCGGGTATTATAGCGCGCCCGGTAATTGTCGTAGCGTTCTGCCGGCTTGTCGGAAAAGCCGCTGAGATCGGCGCCGGCGCAGAATGCGCGTTCGTCGCCCTGCAGGATCACGCACAGGATCTTGCGGTCGTTTTCAACCGACGCCATGGCGTCCATGATCTCGCCGGCCATGGGTTCGTTGAGGGCGTTGAGCTTGTCCGGCCGGTTGAAAGTGATTTCAAGCGCACCCTTGCGCTTGGCGGCCAGAATATATTCGTACTTGCCGGTTTTTGTTGCGGCAGGTTTTTTTGCAGGTTTTTTAGCGGCGGCTGGTTTGCGTGCCATTTGAAAATTCTCCGTTATATTGATCTGATATTTAAGCGGCCTCGACTCTCGTCATCCGAAGCGTGCGCTTCGGATGACGGGTCTGAATTGCTTGGTATGGATAGTCTCGCTCCCGCTATTTGGCCCGTATTCCCCACGGACTCATTTGCCGGAAATATTGGGCGGCGCGCCCCATTGTGTCAAGGGAC
Organism: uncultured Rhodospirillaceae bacterium; assembly: GCA_937916005.1. Lineage (GTDB taxonomy): Bacteria > Pseudomonadota > Alphaproteobacteria > MPNO01 > MPNO01 > CALGIA01. The sequence continues at coordinate 3,448 of CALGIA010000345.1, read as the reverse complement.
GCATGCTCGATTGAGTCAAGTGACCCATGTAGACCCTGCGCGGGCGCTACGCTATATCTCGATTGGAGCAATCTATTGTGTGGTGACATAGGCAGGTCGCGAACCAGCGACATCTGCGTGATGGGAGAAAATCAAAAATGATAAACGCGGCAATCGTTGGTATGGGGCGTTGGGGCCAGACGCTGGTTGATTCCGTACAGGGGAAAAGCGACAAGATCAAATTTACCCGGGGCGTGACGCGTACTACGTCCAAGGTCGCAGACTACGCCGCCGAACGCGGGATTGCGCTGGGCGCCGATTATAATGCAATGCTGGAGGATAAGAGCATCGATGCGGTGGTGCTGGCGTCTCCCCACTCGGTGCATTTCGAGCAGATGATGGCCGCCGCGTCCGCCGGCAAGCATATATTCTGTGAAAAGCCTTTCGCGCTGACCAAGGCCGAAGCCAATGCGGCGCTGGGCGCGATTTCGTCCGCCGGGCTGAAAGTCGGGCTCGGCCACAACCGCCGTTTCGCGCCCAACACCATCGAACTCAAACGCATGCTGGATGCAGGCGAGTTGGGCAAGACCCTGATGATCGAAAGCAATTTTTCCGCGCCCATGTCGCGCTATGAAAATGAATGGCGCACCAGCCGCGCGGAAAGCCCGGCCGGCGGCATGACGTCTCTGGGCATTCATTCGCTGGATGCGTTCATTCATCTGTTCGGCCGTATTTCCGAAGTCCAGGCGCGTTCCAAGCGCCAGGCCATGCCGTTCGATGTGGATGACACCACGGCGATCATGTTTTCCTTCGAAGACGGCCGCATGGGCTATATCTCCTGCATCGCCAACACGGCCATGCTCTGGTATGTGCGGGTGTTCGGCACCAAGGGCTGGGTGGAAATCCGCGACCAGGACAAGCTGGAAATCTGCATGACCGACGGAACCCGCGACAGCAAAACCTGGGAAGGTCTCCAATATCCATCTCTTCCCACCATCACCGCCGAGCTGGAAGCCTTCGCCGACGATATCAACGGTGGTGCGCCTTTCGTGATTTCACCCGATCAGATGCTGCACAACGCCGCCGTGATGGAAGCGATCATCAAATCCGCCGAAGGCACGGGTGAGTCCATTCAGGTGGGTTGACCAGGTGGGTTGAAACCGGAATTTGCATCACCGGAATGTGAGCCGAAGCTAGTTGCCCAGGCTGGCATCGCCGGGAACAATATGGCGACCTTTTGTGAGGAAGATCGCCATGGCCTCTTTCGGATCATTGAGACGCTCAGCCGTCCCAGCCTTGATCGTGGCCGTGATCGCTGCGACCACCGCCCTTGCGGAACCGTCACTCTGGAAGTTGGAGTGGGGCAAGACGGATTTTGCGCGGCACTCGGTCGATTATTCGGAAATCATGTCGGGCGGCCCGCCCAAGGATGGAATTCCGTCCATCGATGATCCGAAATTCGTTGCGCTCGCCGATGTGAAAGATATCGCCGGGACCGAGCCGGTCATCGGCTTTTCCCGCAATGGCGACGCGCGGGCCTATCCGCTGCGGATTTTGATCTGGCATGAAATTGTCAACGATATTGTCGGCGGATTGCCCATTACGGTGACCTATTGCCCGTTATGCAATTCGGCCATCGTTTTTGACCGGCGCCTGGATGGCCGCGTGCTTGATTTTGGCACCACGGGCAAGCTGCGCAAATCGGATCTGGTCATGTATGACCGCCAGACAGAAAGCTGGTGGCAGCAATTCATCGGCGAAGGGATCGTCGGGAAAATGACCGGCAAGCGGCTGAAGATGCTGCCGGCGCGGGTCGAATCCCTGGCCAACTTTCGCAAGCGGTTTAAAACCGCGAAAATTCTGGTTCCGAATCATGCGGGCATGCGGCCGTACGGTAGGAACCCCTATGCCGGATATGATTCGGCATCCCGGCCATTTTTATACCGCGGTGGATATCCGAAAGACATCGAACCCATGGCCTATGTGGTCACGGTCGGCAAGCAGGCCTGGCCGCTCAAATTGATCCAGCGGAACAAGACCGTGACGGTGGGTAATTTGCGGCTGTCCTGGACGGCGGGGCAGAACTCGGCGCTCGATTCAGGGATTATCAAATCCGGCCGCGATCTGGGCAATCTGGTGGTGCAGAAAAAAGGCGCATCCGGGTGGGTGGACACCGTGCATGATCTCACCTTTGCCTTTGTATTCCATGCATTTGTCCCGGACGGGGTGATCCACAAGCAGTAAAATCGGCGTAGCTGCCCTGCGGCGGTGATTGTCCCAAGCGGCCGACGGAACTATAATTCCCTCCATGCCCCTGGATACCGCCTTTTCGGTCTGCCCTCATGATTGTCCCAGCACATGCGCGCTTGACGTGGACAGACTCGCCCCCGACCGGATCGGCAAGATCACGGGCGCCGACGGCAACCGCTATACGGCGGGCGTGGTCTGCGCCAAGGTTGCGCGCTATGCCGAACGGGTTCATCACCCCGGCCGCCTGACCCATCCGCTACGCCGGACCGGGGCCAAGGGAGACGGCGCGTTTGAGGCAATCTCCTGGGACGACGCCCTCGATGGATTGGCGGAGGCCTTCACAATTGCGGCCCAGCGCGACGGGGCCCAGGCCGTGTGGCCCTATTATTATGCCGGGACCATGGGGTTGGTGCAGCGCGACGGCATTAACCGGCTGCGCAATGTCATGGGGTATTCCCGCCAGGCGAACACGATTTGTACCACCCTGTCGGCCACGGGATGGATCGCCGGGGCCGGAACCCGCCGCGGCCCTGATATTGAAGAGTTCGCCCAATCCGATCTGATCGTGGTCTGGGGAGCCAACCCGGTCCATACCCAAGTCAATCTGATGCATCACATCGCGCGGGCGCGCAAGGAACGGGGCGCCCGGCTGGTGGTGGTCGATCCTTACCGCACGGCTACAGCCGCCACGGCCGATCTGCATATCGCGCCGCGTCCCGGCACCGACGGCGCGCTTGCCTGCGCTGTGATGCATGTGCTGTTCCGCGACGGTTTTGCCGACCGGGACTATATGGCGCGCCATGCGGATGCACCGGTTGAGCTCGAGGCCCATCTGCAGAGCCGCACCCCCGAATGGGCGGCGGCGATCACCGGGCTTGATATTGCCGAAATCGAGGAATTCGCGAGCTTGTATGGCAAAATCGACCGCGCCTTCATTCGCGCCGGCTATGGTTTCTCGCGCTCGCGCAACGGCGCGTCCAACATGCATGCGGTGAGTTGCCTGCCGGCCGTGGGCGGCAAGTGGCGGCACCCTGGCGGCGGCGCGATTTATTCCTATGGCGATCTCTATCGCATGGACATGACCCTGATCGAAGGGCTCGACGCGCTGGGTCATTCGACCCGGGTGCTCGACATGTCGCGGATCGGGCCTGTGTTGACCGGCGATGCACGTGACCTGGGCGACGGTCCGCCCGTGACCGCAACGCTGATCCAGAACACC
>CALGIA010000344.1 GCA_937916005.1 uncultured Rhodospirillaceae bacterium | reverse complement strand
CAAATCAAACACGCCGCCTGAAATCACCGTCACCAACTTTCGGGCATAGTTCGGAGGTGCACCGCCGCCATCTTTTGTCTACGGTGCTCAACGTAGCCCTGCCACCAGTTCCAGACCCGCTGGAGACCTTGCATGGCCGATGAAATCCCGGTCATGGTCGATGAACTCCCGGGCGATCTGGGAGCAGTCGCGGCTGTGACCGCTATGTTTCCGTTGATAAGCATGGTTTTTCTCCTTTGTTGCAATGTTGTTTATGTCCGCCACGCCAATGACCTGTGTCCCCGGTCAATCTCGACAGGCGCGAGGTCAGTAGGTTTCGACAGTGACCACCACGGGCACGGACCCCGAAATGCTGTTGAACACGGGCGACATTTGCGTGATGGTCTTCAACTCCTCAGGATCCGCTTCGGATTTCGCCCGAAAATTCACGCGTATTTCGCCGTATCCTTTCGGAACGTCGTCGGAAATTCCGGTAAACCCACGAATGTCGATATCGCCTTCCAGGCTCGACTGAAGCTCGTCGATCACGATCCCGCGCGACGCCGCGTGATAGACCATGGTCGTGGTCATGCATCCGGCCAGGGCGTGCAGCAGATACTCGACAGGATTGGCGCCTTTATCTTCTCCCAAAAGCACCGGAGGTTCATCGGCATCGAACTCGTATGTCTTGGTACGGGTGTCGTCTTCCTTGCCCGCCCCATAAAACCCCTTGATCGTGGACCGGTTCAGGCTGCCATTGATCCACTTGTTCGTATTGCGGAACTGGAACTGGCCGAGATCCGGATTCTCGCCAACGGCCGTCAGGGTGGAACCCAGAGCGGTCACATCAACGCCATTGATAACGCTGTGCTGTTCAATCACATTTTCCATCGTATCCATTGGTCTTCTCCTTCATTAATCGGTTGATCTATGACCGGCTCGTCCACAAACATACCAACCGGTATGTAATATATACCGACTAGTTGGTATGTTTTCAAGGTATTTTAAAAAATAATTTTCGTGCCGAATTATCCTGTTATTTCCGATGGTTAGGGAGACAAAAAAATCGGACGGTAAATTTGATCTTGAATTTATTTTGATAAAAACATACCTACTAGTTTGTTTTCGTAATCAGGGCGCATTTTATGGCAAAAGGTGAGGACACGAAGAACAGGATCCTTGAAATGGCGCAGTCGCTCGTCATGGAGAAGGGTTTTTCCGCCACGTCTCTTGACGACATCCTGAAAGCGGCCGGCGTGACCAAGGGTGCCTTCTTCCATCATTTTCAGTCGAAGGCGGATCTGGCCCAAAAACTGGTGGAGCGTTTTGCGGCCAGCGATTTCGCAATGTTTGAAGAGTGGGACCGACGAGCAGAGGCTCTCTCCGAGGACCCCTATCAGGCACTTGTTCTGTTCCTCAAATTCTTCGAGGAATGGCTCGACAACCTGGCTAAACCTTTCTCCGGGTGTCTATTCGCCATCTATGTATACGAAAGCACGTTGTTCGAACCGGATGTAAATGAGTTCGTCAAACAATCCTTCGAGAAATGGCAAAAATATTACGAGAAAAAATTTGACGCCATATTTGCGGTAAGAAGGCCCAGGAACGATGTCACCGCCAAAGAACTCGCCGAAACGATCGTCTCCAGCCTGGAGGGTGCATTTATCCTCGCCAGATCACACGGCGATCCTGAATTGATTGCCAGACAGTCCAGGTTGTTTCGAGGATACCTGAAACTGCTGTTCGACGATGAACCGGGCGTCGCGTCCTCGTAACGTTTGTTCAGCCATCCCTGCCCCATTTAGAACCTTTCGGACTGCCGGGAACAACGCGCTCACCAGATTTCCGACCAGGGCCGCAAATCGAGTTCCCAGCTCCAGGCGCTGCTTGGTTGGGCGTGCAACTGGTAATAGCTTTCGGCGATGGCGGCGGGGTCGAGCATGCCGTCTTCTCCCTTGGCCGCCGTGCGGTCCGGAAATCTTTCCCGCACCGCGTCCGACTCGATCATGCCGTCGATGATCACATGAGCCACGTGAATGCCCTTGGGTCCCAGCTCCTTCGCCATGCTTTGGGATAAGGCCCGCAGCGCGTATTTCGCGCCGGCAAAGGCGGCGAAACCGGCCCCGGCCCGCATGCTGGCCGTCGCCCCGCTGAAGATGATGGTGCCGCGCCCGCGGGGAACCATGCGGCGCGCGGCCTCCCGCCCCATGAGAAAACCGCCCAGGGTCGCCGATTCCCAGACCTGGCGATAAATCCGCGCCGTCATATCCGTAATGGACCCATTGTGCTGGGCGCCGGCATTGAACACCGCAACCTCGACCGGGCCGATCTCGGCTTCGATCCTGTCGAACAGGGCGATCACCTGATCTTCATCGCGCGCATCGCAGGCCATGCCCCGGGCCGCGAATCCCGCCCGTTCAATGTCTTCGGTCAATCGTTCGAGCTGGTCCACCTTGCGCCGGCTCGGCACCGCGACAAAACCCGCGCGCGCGAAGCGATGGGCGATCGCGCCGCCCAGGGCATCACCCGCACCGATGATCAAGGCCGCGCCTTTTTCATTATCCGCCATGTCAGAACGGCACCGACATATAGCCATGTACCGCGTCGCAATTGACCAGATCGACCCGCTTCAGGACGATCCGGAAACCGTCGCCGGCGCGCCGCAGATGGTGTTGAACATCGGCCCCGAAAACACGCTGGGCATCCTGGCGATATTCAAACATCACCAGATTCGATCGCACGTGAAGAAGGTCTTTCGAGTCCAGCACCACATTGCCGATTACATGCCGGGTCCGCGACGCCGGGATCTGCGCATAATTTTCCGGGTGCAGCAGACGGCGGACCCGCACATCCAGCATCGCCTTGTCGTCATGGAAGATGGAATGTTCGGTCAACGGATCGTGCTGGCCTTCGCGCATGGGAACCCAGTACACGCCGTCATCGGCGAACAGATCCGCCCACGCCTGGAAGTCACGCCCGTCGAGCAGCCGCGCCTCCAAAAACAGAAATTCCTCGATCTCACGGATGAACAGCAGATCATCGATCTTTCCGGCATTCCGCATCAGGGCACGCCCATGAGATTGCGCCAGGCGTTGAGCTGGGTGCGCATGGGCAGTTCGCTGGTTCCGCTATCGCGCACAGCCGCTTTGCCGGTTTTTTGCTCATCGCCCAAACGGCGCGAAAAATCGAGCCATTCGCTGTCGCCATTGGCAAGGGCTGCCTGAGCACCCTCGAAGATGGCGAAATCATCGGACGATACCGGTGAGGACGGCGAGTTGGCCGTCGACACAAAACGCACCGACATTTCGAACATTTCTTCCGGCGCGCCCTTCAGGCGCATGGAATAGCTGTAGATATGGGTGCGGTTCACGGCGACGGGCTGGATCACGCGAAACTGCTGGAACCGGGTATTGATGGAAATATTCGGATAAATCAGATTATTGAAGGTATCCCGGCCGAGAATTTCCGCGGTCCGGTCCTCGCCATACCGGTCCACCATGAGCGCGCGGTAGCGGGTAAAGACCGGGTCCGCCATGGCGGGATCGACCATGCCGCCCCGGTAGAAGCCGTCCATGTAGCAATGGCCGTTTTCAAAGCCGTACACGCCGAGCGCATCCCATTCGTCGAGAGAAATGCCGTTGCCGTTGAACATCTGGATCGCCTGTTGGGGAATGGAGCCAGGCGACGCATCGCGCAGATGATCCCTGGCCGCATCGACCGACGATTGGTGGACATATCCCGGATGCACCAGATCGCAGGCGTTCTCCATGTGCATTTTCCAGTTGCCGGCGAATTCCTGGCGAACCACGCCGCCGGCGAATTCCACTTCACCATCCGGCGCGCGGTCGACCGCATTGTCCAGCGCCGCTGCAATATCGCCCAGAAATTCCACCAGCCCCGGACCGTCGGGCGCCATGCTGGCGAAAATAAAGCCGCGATAGAGGTCCACCCGGGGAGCGCTTTTCAGCGCGAAGGCCGGGTCGGTCAGATCGGTGCTTTTCTTGGTATATCCGCGCGGCGCGGGAACCCCGGCAAGCGCGCCGTCATGATTGAACGCCCACCCGTGATAGGGACAGACCAACCGCCTGGAATGGCCGCTATCCTTGAGACAGATCCGCATGCCGCGATGGGAACAACGGTTGTCGAGCACGTTGAGGGCGCCGGCTTCATCACGGGTGACGATGACCTGACGCGCGCCCATGCGGCCGCGGATCCAGTCGCCGGGCCTGGGAATCTGGCTTTCATGTCCGACGAAGACCCATATCCGGCCGAAAATACGATCCATTTCCAGATCGAAAATTTCCGGATCGGTGTAAACCCGCCGATGGACCCGGCCGGGTTCCACCAATCGTTCGATGTGGTCCAAATTCAAATCGGTCATATTCAATTCAGCCAGGCCAATCCATGTCCCTTGGCGACAAGTATCAGCCGCCCGCCCTGGCTTGTCAAAACCGGTCGGTGGGTTTTAT
>CALGIA010000343.1 GCA_937916005.1 uncultured Rhodospirillaceae bacterium | reverse complement strand
AACAAACGGCAAGACGCCATAGGCCGCGATGCCGAATGCCAGCAGCGGCAGCAGATCAGCCACGATGCGCGCGACGAGCAGCGGAATTCTTGCGAGCATAGAACTGGATTGACGATCCTCGACGACACGCCGGAGACGGCCGAACAGCGCTTGCGCAACCCACAGGACAACCAGGCCCGCACCCACGACGGCGGCGATTTTCCAGATCAGCGCAATCCAGAATGCGCGGTGTCCGGAATCCACAAACTGGTCGCGGACCCAGCTTACTACCCCTGGAATATCCACAAGCACGTCAGTACCGGAGACAAGCTGGTCACCGAATTCACTGAGGCGAGATGAAACCACATCGATAAAATTCGCGCCCACGCGACGGGCCTTCGCTGTCCCGTCCAGTTGATGGCGGGCGGCAATCATTGCGTTAAGCTGGCCGATCAATTTCTTCCGCGCGGAGTCATTTTGCAGCGTCTCAACCAGCGCCTTGATTTCCGTATCGGGAAGCGAGCCCACGGCGAATGTTGCTTCCTTGCCCGCGCTTGATTGAGCAACCGCCGGCCATGCCGAAGCCGTCGCGGCAAGAAAAACCAACAAGTGTACAAGTCGGACGGCCCGAGCAGGCATGGCAAAAAGAGAATTCATTCAATTTCGTCGGTTATTGGAAGGCCAGCTGAATTTATCGTCTACGGGCCGACATGTCACACGATATAGCGCTTTCATCGAAACCAGGTGAACCGGGCCGGGTCATCGCCTATGATCCGGCTTCAAAAATTCGATAGCCGGGGGTCCGTCATGGTGAAATTTGGAGTTGGGCAAGGCGTTCCTCGTTGGGAAGATCCGCGATTGCTGCGGGGAGGCGGACGCTATTCGGACGATATAAACCGGCACGGCCAAGCGTACGGCCATGTGGTGAGATCGACCCACGCCCACGCGACCATCAACTCAATCGACGCCGCCGCCGCCAGGGCCGCCCCGGGCGTACTGGCGGTTTATACCGGGGAAGACTACGCCGCTTCCGGGCTGGGGCCGATACCTTGCGCGGTGCCGCGCCAAAAGCCCGACGGGTCCCCGATGTTTACTCCTCCCAACATGGCGCTTCGAACCGGACGGGTTCGTCTGGTGGGCGATTACGTCGCTTTCGTGGTGGCGGAAACCCCGACACAGGCGTGCGACGCGGCCGAACTGGTTCAGATCGACTATTCACCGCTGCCGTCGGTCACCGCCACGCGGGACGCAATGGCCGAAGGCGCAGCGACCGTCTGGGATGAATGCCCCGACAATGTCTGCTTCCAGTTCAATCTGGGCGATAAAGCGAAAACCGAGGCGGCCTTCAAGGCGGCCCATCATGTGACGCGGCTTGAAATGGATATTTCGCGGGTCGCGGTCAATCCCATGGAGCCCCGGGCCTGTATCGCCGAATATGACAAATTCGACGACCGCTACACGTTATATACCGGCTGCCAGGGTCCGCACGGCTTGCGACAGGCCATCGCCGAGCCGATCCTGAAAGTTCCAGAGAACAAGCTTCGCGTCGTCAGCGATGACATGGGCGGGGCATTCGGCATGCGCAGTGGGCCCTATTGCGAAAATGTGCTGTGCCTGTGGGCGGCGAAGAACCTGGACCGGCCGGTGAAATGGACCGGCGACCGCACCCAGGGAATGATGAGCGACGATCAGGCAAGGGACAACATCACGGTTGCCGAACTCGCCCTCGACAAGGACGGAAAATTCCTCGCCCTGCGCGTTCGCACAATAGCCAATCTCGGCGCATACCTGACCCAGCTCGGGCCCCATTCGCCGACCAATAATCTGGGAACTCTGGCCAATACATACACCACGCCGGCCTTTGATATCGAGGTCACGGGCATTTTCACCAACACCAACTCCACCGGACCTTATCGGGGCGCCGGCCGCCCCGAAGCGGCCTATGTCATCGAACGGGTGATCGACAGCGCCGCGCGCGAAATGGGAATCGACCGGGTTGAAATCCGACGCCGCAACCTGATCCCGGAAAGCGCCATGCCCTATCAAACCGGGCTGTTGTTCAAATATGATTGCGGCCAGTTTGAAAAGAACATGGACGATGCCCTGAGAATGTCGGAATTCAACGGGTTCGAGACAAGGCGGTCCGAAGCCCGCTCGCACGGCAAGCTGCGCGGTATCGGCATCGCCAACGCAATTGAACAATCCGCCGGCGGGCCCCAGGAAACAGCCCAGATCCGGTTCGATCCATCGGGCGGCGTGACCCTGTTGATGGGCACCCATAATCACGGCCAGGGGCACGAAACCATTTTCCGGCAGATGCTGTCGGACAAGCTGGGGCTGGAGTTCGAGCAGGTCGTGCTGTCCCAGGGCGACACGGATAAAATCATGGCCGGCACCGGCACATTCGGTTCCAGATCATCGGGCGTGGGGGGCGCGTCGATCATGATGGCCGCCGACAAGATCATCGATAAATGCCGCATCGTCGCGGCCCATCAACTGGAAGCCGCCGAAGAGGATATCGAGTTCGATGGCGGCACATTCACCGTCGCCGGCACGGATCGCACGGTCAGCCTGATTGATGCCGCCAAAGCGGCGCAGAATTTCATGACCGCGCCCCCCGGCATGGAACCCGGCATGGACGAATGGGCCGCGTGGCGACCGCCGGCGCCGACATTTCCCAATGGCTGCCATGTCTGCGAGGTGGAAATAGACATGGAGACCGGCGCGCTGGACCTGCTGCGCTACTGCTCGGTCGATGACGTGGGAACGATCATCAATCCGCTATTGCTGGAAGGTCAGGTCCATGGCGGCATCGCCCAGGGCGTGGGCCAGATCGTGATGGAAAACGTGGTCTGGGATGGGGAGTCCGGCCAGCTGATCGCGGGGTCCTTCATGGATTACGCCATGCCGCGCGCCAATGATTTTCCCAATTTCGAGATGAAAACCAATGAAGTCCCCAGCACGACCAACCCCATGGGGGTCAAGGGCGCAGGCGAAGCCGGCTGCGTTGGCGCCATGCCCGCGCTGATGAACGCCATTGTCGATGCCCTGGCCCCCCTCGGGGTGAAGAATTTCGATATGCCGGCGACGCCGGAACGGCTTTGGCAGACGATACGAAGAGCTTCGACCTAAGGCCCGTTATGGCGCCGTCGCGAGAAACTCCCGCGTCAAGCGGATAGCATCGGAGAGCCCGACCCGTTCCACGGTCACGCCGGGTGGAAACGCGCCGGCCAGGCGTGACGGCATCATGGGGTCGAGCATGACGAACACGCCGGCATCGCCCTGACGGCGCACCAGACGCCCATAGGCCTGTTTCAGTCTCAGCCGCGTGATCATGTCGTCATACCGCCCGCGCGCGAACGCCTTGCGGCGATGACGATGCAGGATGGACGGCCGCGGCCAGGGCACCCTGTCAAACACGATAAGCCTCAGGGACCGCCCCGGAACGTCGACCCCGTCACGCACCGCATCGGTGCCGAGCAGGCAAAAATCTTCCTCGGCGCGGAAAATATCGATCAGACTGGCGATATCCATGTTATCCGCATGCTGGGCCAGAAGCGTAAGACCGGCGGCTTCAAGGTCCCGAACGATTTTGCCATGCACCGCCCGCAATCGGGAAATTGCCGTGAACAGCCCCAGCGCACCGCCACCGGCGGCGACAAAAAATTCGCGATAGGCGGCCGCGACCTGGGTCAAATCATCTTTTCGAACATCGGTGACGACCAGAACCCGGGTCTGGGCCGGATAATCAAATGGCGAAGGCGCCAACGCGCGAACCGCCTGACTTTGCAGGTGACTGGCGCCGCTGCGCTCCTCGGCCGTAATCCAGTCGGCCTCTTCATCACCCGTACCGTCGCGCATGGTCGCAGATGTGACGACCATGCCATGGGCAGGCGCGGCCACCAGGCGCGCAAACGGTATGGTCGGATCGGTCCAGTGCCGGTGCATGCCCACATCGAAATCCCGCCCGCCCATACGGCTGATGGAAAACCAGTCAACGAATTCATCCGGCACGCCTTCGCCCAGAGCCGTCAGCATGGCGCGCCAGGCCTCGATCTGTCCCTCGACGCGGCGACGAAGCCCGCGGCACACCGATTCCACCCGGTTACGGGTTGCCGTATCCAGATCGGCGGCGCGGATATCCAGCTGGCCGGTGAGTCTTTCGGTCAGGGCCCGGATCGGGTTGGACAGCCGGCCCAGCGCGGCTTCCAGTTCAAGCGCCGCATCCAGAAGACCGTCGATCAGGGGCAGTGTTTCGGTTTCCAGATCATAAGGCGTGTTAGGATCATCGGTCCGGGCGTAGACCTGCTGCCGGACCAGACTCAGGAATGATTCCGCGGCCCCGTGAGGCGTCCCGCCGGAAAAGCGCTGGCGCCAATCGGGTCCCGGCAGTTCACGCGCCGCGTGGAGGACCTCGACAAGACGGTCCTCGGTTCCCTCGTCGAAGGCCGCCATGTCTTCGATACGCCGCCTGAGACCCCGCGCCCGGCTCTGCCTTCCCTCTTCGGCGCCAAGCAGCCAATGGCGCAGGTCACCACATTCCTGGCCGCCGAGATGGGCCGAAAATGCGCTGTCGGCGGCATCGAAGACATGATGACCCTCATCGAAAATCACGCGGGTCGGCACGAACCCGTCATCAAGCCCGCCGGACGCCGCCTGAGTCATGACCAGGGCATGGTTGGCCACGACGATATCTGCGCGGCGCGCCCGCCGAATGGCGCGTTCGATAAAACATTTATGATAATGCCGGCATGCCGAATAGATGCATTCACCCCGCCGGTCGGTCAGCCCCAGCGTATTGCGCGCGCCCAGCAGATCGCCGAGCCAGGCCGGGAAATCGCCACCGACCATATCGCCGTCCCGCGTGGCCGACGCCCAGCGCGCGATAAGACCCAGTGCGATCGCGTCTTCGGGCCGGGCCGTAATACGCGGCGTCGCCTCTTCCAGATTGAGCAGACAGAGATAATTCTCACGTCCCTTGCGGATCACCACCCGGCGCGATTTGACTGCGGGGTCGGGGCAGAGCCGGTCCAGTTCACCATCGATCTGGCGCTGAAGATTGCGGGTATAGGTGCTGATCCAGACCGGCGCCTCATTCTTTTCAGCCCACAGGCTGGCCGGCGCGATATAGCCGAGCGTCTTGCCGACACCGGTCCCGGCTTCGGCTATTACCAGATTGGGTTCATCCTCGCGCGCGCGCGGCGTGAAGGCGAGGCTTACCGCGGACGCGTAATCGGCTTGCTGGGGCCGTTCTTCCGCATCGTCACCCACGAGACCGGCGAGACGCAGGCGGGCCTCGGCCGGGTCGACTTCAATATTGCCCGGTGGCGGTTCGGGCGCATGTTCGGACCATTCGGGCAACCGCCGCCAGATATCAAGGTTACCGGCCGAGAAGTCGTCGCCCATACCCAGCGCGCCACGAATCAGGGGGGCCCAGGCCCAGCCACCCCGCTCCATCGGCGGAACGATTGCCGCCGCCGCGCGCTTATCCCTTTCGTCCATCTGGCGCAACGAATCGATCAAATGGGATGCGGCCTGGGCCAGCAGACGGGTTGAGTCTTCGAGATTTTCGGGACGGGCGAGATCGAATGCATCCGCGATGCCGTTTATTGTCGGCAGACACGGCCGCGCCGGATGGACGAAAGCGAATAATTCCAGGATGTCACGCGCCCGAAACAGCCCGCATCCCAGCTTGCGCGCGGTGGACGGCTGATGGCAAATGATCGGAATCATGCCGCCAGCGATCATGCCGGACGCGTCGGCGCGGCGAATTTCGCGCGGATCGGTTCCGCCTTCCAGCAAAACCACGCGACGTATCCCGGCGACGAGCACAGGAGAAAACGTTAAAAGAGAGTCGGTAGGCGCTAATTCATTCATTGGTTTGTTCATGCCGGCACCGATAGTATAGAGCGCGGACCCCGGCCCTGCCATTGACGTGATTCAGGAGCGCGCGTACGTTCTGCGCCGCTGCCCTGATGAGCAAGGAAAATTCGTGAGCACTGACCGCGACAACGCAAATGCAGCGCGATCCTGGCCGTTTGAAGAGGCTAGGAAGCTGCGCGACCGCCTGGACGGCAAAACCCCCGACAAGGGCTACGTGCTGTTCGAGACCGGCTACGGCCCGTCGGGGCTGCCCCATATCGGAACATTCGGCGAAGTCGTTCGCACCACCATGGTGCGCAAGGCATTCGCCGAGATCAGTGACATACCGACGCGGCTTTTTGCCTTTTCCGACGACATGGATGGGTTGCGCAAGGTGCCGGACAATATCCCCAACAAGGATATGGTGACCGAACATCTCGGCAAACCCCTGACCACGATTCCAGACCCGTTCGGCACCCATGAAAGTTTCGGCCACCATAACAATGCCAGGCTTCAGGCCTTTCTGGATGAGTTCGGATTCGAATACGAATTCCAGTCATCCACCGAATGTTACAAAAGTGGCCGGTTTGACTCGGCGCTGCTCAACATGCTGACCCATTACGATGAGGTCATGAAAGTCATCCTGCCGACGCTGGGCGAGGAACGCCGCGCGACCTACAGCCCCTTTCTGCCGATCTGCCCCAAGACCGGCGTGGTCCTGCAGGTTCCCATGATCTCCCGTGATCTGGATGCGGGCACAATCGTCTATCGCGACGAGGACGGCAAAACGCAGGAAGTTCCCGTCACCGGCGGTCATTGCAAACTGCAATGGAAGGCCGACTGGGCAATGCGCTGGTCGGCGCTGGCGGTCGATTACGAAATGTCGGGCAAGGATCTGATCGAGTCGGTGAAACTGTCGAGTCGGATTTGCCGCATTCTGGGCAGCGCCCCGCCGGAAGGCTTTACGTACGAATTGTTCCTGGACGAGAACGGCGAAAAAATCTCCAAATCCCGTGGCAACGGGCTCTCGGTCGAGGAATGGCTGACCTATGCGCCACCGGAAAGCCTGTCGCTGTTCATGTTCAACTCGCCGCGCAAGGCCAAGCGGCTTCATTTCGATGTGATTCCACGCCAGGTGGATGATTACCTTACTCACCTGGCGAAATTCAACGAACAGGACCCCGCCGCCCGTCTCGACAATCCGGTCTGGCACATTCATGGCGGAAAGCCTCCCGCGGCGGATGGCTTTGTGACATTTGGCCTGCTGCTGAATCTGGCCAGCGTCTGCAACACGGAAGACAAGTCGATTTTGTGGGGCTTCATCACCCGCTATGCACCCAATGCGACACCGGAAACGGCGCCGATTCTGGATCGGCTGATAGGATATGCGGCCAGCTATTACCGCGACTTCGTGAAACCGGCCAAGACTTACCGCGCA
Organism: uncultured Rhodospirillaceae bacterium; assembly: GCA_937916005.1. GTDB lineage: Bacteria > Pseudomonadota > Alphaproteobacteria > MPNO01 > MPNO01 > CALGIA01. The sequence continues at coordinate 2,733 of CALGIA010000343.1, read as the reverse complement.
CCATCCGATATGGAACGCGCGGCCATGGAGGATCTGGTCACCGTGTTGGAGGCATTACCCGACGACGCCGATGCGGAAGCCATCCAGACTGACATCTATGAAGTCGGCAAACGGCATCCGTTCGAGAACCTGCGCGACTGGTTCAAGACGCTGTATGAGGTGCTGTTGGGGCAAAGCCAGGGGCCGCGCTTCGGGTCCTTCGTCGCGCTCTATGGCAAGAATGAATCGATTGCGTTGATCAATCGCGTGCTCGCGGGGAAAAATCCCGCGGCGGATTGATCAGATTTTCTTGGGGCCCTCGCGCTCGGCGAACTCGAAATAGAGCTTGCGGGCCAGTTGGGCGAATTGGCCTTGCTGGTACTCCTGGTCTTCGATTTTCACCACCGGCAGAACCTTGGGGAAATTTCCGGTCAGGAAGACCTCATCCGCGTCGAGCACATCCTGGAAACGCAGAGTGCATTCCCGAATTTCAACACCGACACCGCGCAGCAATTCGATCACGCGCCGTCGGGTGAGGCCCGGCAAGAAGGTGCCGTTGGGGACCGGCGTCATGACCACGCCGTCCTTGCCGATGAACAGATTGGACGTGGTAAACTCGGCAACATTTCCGATAGGGTCAAGCACAACCGCGGAATCGAAACCTCTGTCCCGAGCATCCATCATCGCCCGCGCCACGTTGGGATACAGGCATGACGCCTTGGCGGACGTGGGGGCGGATTCGGGGGAAGGCCGGCGATAGGGCGACAGACAGGCCGTGTTTCCACGCCATGCCGGCATCGGGGCAACGAACACCGACAGCATGAATTTTGCACTTTCCAGAACCGGCGTCACGAAACCGTCGGCGAAATAAAAAAGCGGCCGGATATAAAGCTCGGCATCTTCAGGGAATTTTTCAATCCCTTCCCATGCCAGGCGTTCGATTTCTTCCGCCGTGATAACGGGCGACATGCCGAAGGATAGGGCGGACTCGATGACGCGCTGACAATGGCGATCCAAATCCGGGGCAAGCCGACCAAATGCGCGCGCGCCATCAAACACCGATGACGCCATCCACAAAGCGTGCGCCATGGGCCCGAACATGGGGGGATTGCCCTCATGCCAGGCGCCTTCATGATATGTGCAGGTGTCCGCAGTCATCCTGATAATAGGAGAACCACAACTGGGGTCCCGGTATCAACCCCCTGGTATCGCGCCTCAGGACTCCGTCGGACCGCTTTCAAAGGATTCCGGCGCTGTCTCAATCGCCTCGGCATAGCCACGAATACGCTGCACCATCGCGTGCAGCCCGTTGGCGCGGCTTCCGCTGAGATGGGATCCAAGCTCAAGCACTTCAAAAAATTCGGGTGGCGTGTTGAGAATCTCTTCCGGGGTGCGGCCCGAATAGATTCGCAGCAACAATGCGACCAGCCCCCGGACAATCAACGCATCGCTATCGGCGTCAAAATATAACCGGTCTTTATCGCGCCGCGCATAGAACCAGACGCGCGACTGGCATCCCGGCACCAGGTGGCTATCGACCTGCTTGTCTTCGGGAAGCCCGGGCAGTTTGCGACCGATCTCAATGATATATTCATAGCGCTGCATCCATTCCCCGAGGAACTCGAATTCCTCCACGAGGTTCTGCTTTGCTTCTTCGATGGTTTCGTCCGCCGTCATCACCGTCCCGGATTTCGTTGATCAAAGGTCTGGCGAGGATATAGAGGCGTTGGGACCCGCAATCAACGATGTCCGTTTAAATAGTTCGGGGATTGGGATAGTGTCTGCGTCGCAGCGAAAAAGCGATGATGCCGCGTCGCGTTTCCATTCTGAACTTTTCGAACGAGGTTTTCCGTGCCCGACCCATACCTGATTGCCGGCCCGTTCCTACGATCGCTTCCGCCGGAAATTGCACATCGCCTGGCGATCCACGCTTTACGCCTGGGGCTGACATCCGCCGGGGAAGAGACGCCCGACCCCATTCTGGCCTGTGAATATTGGGGTTTGAAATTCGCCAATCCCATCGGACTTTCCGCGGGTTTCGACAAGGATGCGGAGGTCATGGATGCCGCGCTGCGTATCGGGTTCGGTTTTACCGAGGCGGGCACCGTTACGCCGCTGCCACAACCCGGGAACCCGAAGCCGCGGTTGTTCCGGTTGCCCGAGGACCGCGCGGTCATCAACCGGCTGGGTTTTAACAGCGGTGGTCTGGCGCGGTTCGCGGGACGGTTTGCGAAACGCGACCGGGCAAATTCCATCGGTCCAGCCGGTGCAAATGTCGGTCGGAACAAATTGACCGATGAAGAACACGCCATCGCGGATTTCGAAATTGGAGTCGAGGCGCTGGCCAACCTGGCCGATTATCTGGTGATCAATATTTCATCGCCGAACACACCGGGTCTGCGGAGCCTGCAGAAACGCGCGAAACTGGAAGAACTCATCGGACGGTGCCTGGAGGCGCGCGCGCGGGGAATGCGCAGTGAAGCGCCCCCGCCGCCCCTGCTGGTCAAAATCGCGCCGGATCTCGACGAAGGTGAAAGGCGCGATATTGCGGAGCTGGCGGTGGAGACGGATATCGCCGGACTGATTGTCTGCAACACCACAATCGACCGGCCATCGACGCTGAAATCCCGGTACCGGGACGAGGCCGGGGGCCTCAGTGGCGCGCCCTTATTCGATCGCGCGCGCGAATTTGTCGCAGAAACCTACATAATGACGGGGGGGAAAATTCCCATAATCGGTTGCGGCGGCGTTGGC